>DAOUBE010000251.1:0-23891 GCA_034432835.1 Dehalococcoidia bacterium
CTGGGCCACCCGCTCGGTGGTGGACAGGTTGCCGGCGCAGCGAGCGTAGTACCTGTATGGCGTTTGGCGATGGATAGGTATTGGGTAGTGTACCTCAGCCATGATGCCACGTTCGTGCAGCCACTGGAGAAGGGAGTCCCGGTAGGCCGTACGTATGACATACTGGTGATAGACATGAGAGGCCCAGGGCTGCTCTACAGGAGTGGTCAGGGGAAGAGAGCTGAGCCGCTCCGTGTAAATGGCTGCCAAGGCCCTCCGCCGGTCGTTCCACTCGTCCAGGTGGGGCAGCTTGACACGAAGGATGGCTGCCTGGAGCTCATCCAGCCGGGAGTTGAAGCCAAAAAGGCTGTGCACATGTTTCTCTGAAGATCCGTGGTCCCGAAGGAGCCTGGCCTTGTTAGCCACCTCCTCATTGTCCGTAACCAGTATTCCGGCTTCACCGTAGGCCCCCAGGTTCTCGTCTATGGAGAAGCTGAAGCAGCCCACGTCTCCCAGGGAGCCCACCGGCCGGGTCCAGTACCTGGCGCCATGGGCTTGGGAGGCGTCTTCTATAACCCACAGGCCCCGGCGCCTGGCGATGCTGAGCACGGTCTCCATGTTGGCAGGGTGGCCGTACAAATGCACCGGAATAATCCCGCGGGTCCGGTGGTTAATGGCACTCTCCAGCCGGTCGGGGTCAATGGTATAGGTGACCGGGTCTATGTCCACAAAAACAGGCCTGGCGTCGGCGTGGACTATGGCCTCGGCGGTAGCGACGAAGGTATGAGAAACGGTGATCACCTCGTCCCCTGGGCGGATGCCCAGAGCACGAAGGGCCAGGTGCAGGGCGTCGGTCCCTGACCCCACCCCGACCCCGTACCTTGCACCACAGTAGGCAGCGAACTCCTGCTCCAGGGCCTCCACATTCTCGCCCAGCACAAGCTCCATGTTTTGCAGCACCTGAAAGAGACGGGCCTGTATCTCCTTCTCCAGCGTCAGGTACTGGGCCCTCAGGTCCACTAGAGGCACGGGCATGACTGCTACCTCCCGTTACTAACGATAGACGGAACCCCAGATGTATCCTGCTCTTCACCGAAGAGCTTGATCATATCCATATCCTCTCGGCCACCACCCCTGGCAAGGGACCGGTGGGCAGCCTGAAGGATAGAGATCACCTTTAGCCCCTCGACACCGCTGCTGCGGGGCCTCCTCCCCGTCTCAATGCATTCGATGAAGTCGGCGCACTCCATCTTCAGGGGCTCTTTGCTGGGGATGGCGGGTACCCTCACCTCTCCGTTCCTGTAAGCCACCGCGGGGGCAGCGCGGCCGTCACCGTTGTGATGCAGAGATACGCCCTTGTCGTAGATGCGCACCTGCTCCACCGGGTTGACGTCGTCAAACACCACCATGCGCTTGCTGCCTACCAGCGTCAGCCTGCGGACCTTACAAGGGTCCAACCAGCTAACGTGGATGTGAGCAAGAACCTGGCCGGGGAACCCCAGCCCCAGGTAGGAGACCTCGTACAGCGAGGGGTTGATGTGGGCCGTGGCCTCCGCGCTGACCCAGGTAGGGTTCTGGCCCAGCAGGAAGAGCAGTATGGAGACATCGTGGGGCGCCAGGTCCCAGAGGACGTCCACGTCCGGCTGGAAGATGCCCAGGTTCAGGCGGGCGGAGTCCACGTAGTAAAGGTCGCCCAGCTCCCCGCTGGCCAGGAAGTCCCGCAGGTATTCGATGGCTGGGTGGTACTGGTAGGTGTGGCCCGTCATAAGCACCAGCCGCTTCTCCTCCGCTATCCGCACCAGCTCCTGGGCCGTCTCCACGTTGGTGGTCATGGGCTTTTCCACCAAGACGTGCTTGCCTGCTAGAAGGGCCTGGCGGGCCAGGGGGTAGTGGGTATTGACAGGAGTAGCGATAACGACACCATCCACGTCGCTCTCCAGCACCTCCCTGAACTCCCGGGTGGTGCGGACGCCGGGGTAGGAGTACTGGACCTTCTCGAGGCGCCCGGGGTCCCGGTCACACACAAGGGCTAGCTGCGCGTCAGGCAGCTCATGGAACACCCGCACATGCTTGGAACCCCAGTATCCGCAGCCAACTACAGCGATTCGAGTCATTTAATTTCCCTCCCTGGTCTTCCGTTCCCCCTCGGCTGAAAAAGCATTCCCGGCACGGTCAGAAGGATGATCATCACGTCCAGGGTCAGGCTTCGACGCCGCACATACTCCAGGTCTTGCAGGACCATCTCCTCCAACCCCACCCGGTTCCTGCTCTTCACCTGCCACAGACCGGTGATGCCGGGCAGGACTTGGAACCGTTGGTGGTACCAGTCCTTGTACCACTGAAGCTCATACGGTATGGCCGGGCGGGGCCCAACCAGGCTCATCTCCCCCTTTATGACGTTAACAAGCTGGGGGAGCTCGTCCAAATTGGTTGCCCGGAGGAGCTTCCCAACCCTGGTGACCCTTGGGTCCTTGAGGCTCTTGAACTTGGCCCCGTGGTTGTCCGCCTCCATGGGCATCCCCTCGGCGAAGCGCCGGAAGGCCTCCTGGTGGGCGGTGACGTCGGCGCCATGGACCATGGAGCGGAACTTGTATATGACGAACTCCCGCCCGTTCAGTCCCACGCGCCTTTGCCGGAAGATGACCGGGCCTGGTGTCTCCAGCTTGATGGCCAAGGCTATGAGGACCCACAGGGGTGCCGTGAGGACGATGAGCAGGACACTGAGAGTCAGGTCCAGCGCCCTCTTGCACCAGTCATAGATAGGCCTCTCCTTGGCCGGCACCGCTAGCGACGTCCGGCCGTCCACTTTTTCGCGCATTACAACTCCACCCTCAGGCTTGCTTATGGTGTAACCTGACGCGGCTTGTTTCCCGCAGCCAGGGAAGAGAGATCTTGTGCCCCGTCGCAGTAGGCCAACCCCTGGGGCTGCTGGCTGTCGAAGGGTTTGAAGGGTACGCTGTCCCGCCCGATGCCTACGTAGATGAAGCCGAGCTGGCGCAGGCGCTCACCATCCAGGGCGTTGCGGGCATCGATGACCACCCTCCCCTGCATCTCCTCACTGACCCGCACCATGTCCAGGGACAGGAACTCCTTCCACGCCGTGGCCAGCACCAGCGCCTGGGCGCCGCGCACCGCCTCGTAGGGGTCGCCGGCATGCTCTAGGCCCTCCATCTGGGGCTTTCGAGCCTTAAGGTTGATGGCCGGGTCGTAGGCCCGGACCACGCAGCCCTCCCCAGTGAGGAGCTGGGCCAGGTTCAGGGCGGGCGACTCCCGCAGGTCGTCGCAGTCGGGCTTGAAGGTGAGCCCCCAGAGGGCCACGGTGCAGCCGTGGAGGGGTCCCAGCAAGCTCTTGAGCTTCCAGACCACCCTGTGGGGCTGGCTGCTGTTGACCTGGATGACCGAGGATATAAGGGGCATGGCGATGTGGTGCTCTCTGGCCATGGCTACCAGGGCCCGGGTGTCCTTGGGGAGGCAACTCCCACCCCAGCCCAGGCCCGCCCCCAGGAACTGGGCGCCGATGCGCTGGTCCATGCCCATACCCTGGGCCACCCGCTTCACGTCCACCCCCAGAGGTTCGCACAGGGCGGCGATCTCATTGATAAAGCTGATCTTGGTGGCCAGAAAGGCGTTGGAGGCGTACTTGATCATCTCGGCCGTGGCGTTGTCGCAGAACAGGAAGGGCGGGTCCAGGGGTCTGTAGAGAGAGGCGACAGCCTCTGCCGCCTGGGACTCCTCTGCCCCCACTATTACCCGGTCCGGCTGAAGGAAGTCCTGGACGGCCCGGCCCTCGCTGAGGAACTCCGGGTTAGAGACCACAGGCACCCGCTCCTGGGCGGACCGCCCACGGTTAAGGAATTGGGAGACTCGGGCGGCGGTCCCCACGGGGACGGTGCTCTTGATTACCACCACAGGGCGGCCCTGGATGGAAGCGGCGATGCCCCTGGCCGCCTCCATAACCTGCCGTATGTCCGCACTGCCATCCGCCAGGGAGGGGCTGCCCACACAGACAAAGACGAAGTCGGCGGCCTCCAGACCCTGGGCGTAGTCGGCGGTCACCGCCAGGTCCCCCAAGGCCAGGTGCTTTTCCCACAGCTCTGAAAGGCCCGGCTCCTGGATGGGCAGGAGTCCCCGCCGCAGCGTGGCCACCTTGTCCTGGTCAACCTCCACACAGGTCACCCTGTGCCCCATATCAGCAAAGCAGCCGGCGCTTACCAACCCTACGTACCCAGCCCCGATAATAGTGATTCGCGGCACAGTTCCTCCTCCGTCTGCGTCTGTAACGATGTAATGAGCGTGGGTGAGCCGCTAGGTATAAAAACTAGCACCAGGCGGTTAACGACAAGTGTGAGGGTGGTTAGAGAAGGGTTACAGTAGCCGTAGGCCCGTGGGTGACGCCTGCCCGAATGTGTCCCTGCCAGAGCCCAGGCCCGCGCCTAAGGAACACCCCGGGCCATGCCTTGCAGCATACTTCCCCACGGTCCACGTCCTGAGGACTAGCGCAGCAGCAGGATGGAGAGGATGGGGAGGAGGTCCCCCTCCCGACGTTGGTGGAGTAGAGGCCCGCAAAAACCAGAGCTGCTGCCACACCCGTGGCAGCAGCTCCTGCGTCTCGGCCAATGCCCTGACTAAGCCACGAAGCGGTAACCGAAGCCCCGTTCCGTCAGGATCCACTGGGGCTTAGAGGGCTCCGGCTCTATCTTCTCCCGCAGGTACCTAATGTACAGCTTCACGTAGCTCTTGTCGCCCACGTACTCCGGGCCCCAGACCCTGGACAGGATCTGCTCGTGGGTCAGGACGCGGCTGCGGTTCTCCGCCAGGTACCGAAGCAGCTTGAACTCCGTGGGTGTAAGGTTCACCTTCTTGCCGCGGACCCGGACCTCGTTCTGGCTCCAGTCGATCTCCAGGTCGTCGGAGTGGAATGGGGGCGGGAACTCGGCGTGTCCGTTGCTAGCCCGCCGGTGAAGGACAGCGCTGACCTTGCTGGCCATCTCCCGCATGGTGAAGGGCTTGGTAATGAAGCCATCCACCCCCAGCTCGTAGCCCCGCAACAGGCTGTCCCGCTCGGCGTCGGCGCTGGTGATAACCAAGGGTGTGTCGGCCAGTTCTCGGATACGCTGACATATCTCCCAGCCGTCCTGGTTAGGAGCGTCAACATCCACCAGGACCAAGGAAGGTTGGTAACTGTAGAAGGAGCGCAGGGCCTGGCTCGGTACGGACACCCCCAGAGGGTCTAAGCCCGGCTCCCTAAGGGCCAGACATATCTGGCGCATCAGCTCTTCATCATGCTCTACTACCAAAACCCTTCTATTCATAAGCACCCTCCTGCTTAACAACTGCCGCACAATCGCTGACAACCTATGGCATCAACCTACGTGAGACTAGATGAGTGGTGTGAAGGGGCTGCCGCAGGCACCGACTACCCCAGGAAGCGGCCAGGCAGCCCTGCCACGACCCTGACAGGGCAAGGACTGTTTCCTCTTGGGGTGCACGAAAAGCAACTGCATCTATGGCTTTCCAGTTGGTTATGCTAGCAGCCCGTTTTCTCACCGTGTCTCTCCGCCAGAGTAATCCTGTAGCTGACCCTCAAAGCAATCTTTAGGGCACTCAAGCGGCTACGCCTGTTGAAGGGCTAGCCTTACGGCTCCAGGCCACTGACCCTCCATAGCCTTTTCCAAAACATGGTTACCGGAGAAGCTCCACCAGGTCGAACATCACCCTCAGCAACTCATACCCCTTGGGGGTTATGGAATACACGTGCCCACCCACCGCCTCCATAGTCTCCTCCCGGAGGATTCCTCTGCTGATCAGGTACTCAAGCCACTGGGAATCAAACCCGTTGTCCACGCCTGTGAGATACACCTCAGGGCTCTCGCCTAGAGAGAGAAATGCCTCCTCCATCTACTCGGACCTCTCGCAATCAATCTGTTGCACACTGGAATCCCGTGGAGGGTCTGGGAAGAACTGCCTGCTCCCCAATGCCGCCAGTCCATGGCGCTCCTGCGCCCCCGTGTCGGGGGTGTCCGCCGCCCGGTCCCCAGTGGCCGGCCGCCAGCCCATGACGCCAGGCTAACTGCCCCACCCATGGGATAGGACTTCCGCGGTATGCTACAGACCGAGGCCGTGATGAGGAGGCTGAGAGGCCGCAAGAGGCATCCTATTGCTAGGTATTTCCAGTAGCTTGATACCTCTGCTACAATCAGCTAACAGCAAAAGGCCGGTGGCACCCCCCACAGTCCTTTTGCCAGCCCTTAGTGGTGCCAGCCACTAAGGGCTTCTCTCTTGCCGGCCAGCCCTCCTGGTCCTAACCCTTGGGCTCTCCCTCCTCTCTCCACGCGGCCCTTGGCCGGACCCCTCCAGGCAGGGCCGCCCCACGTTTCCACCACCACAAGCCTTGCACGGCGCCATCCGACGCCCGAGGAACCTGACACGCCCTCCCAGAAACCGCTGTATTCTGTCCTTTAACGCTGCATACTGTCAATTCCCAATGATACTTCTCAATAAGACCGTTCGTGGGCTAGCCTACCCCAATGCCCCCACACCCCCAGATTCCTCCTGCTGGTGACCCCACCTGCTCCAAAGGGCCACGGCGGCACCATGTCTTTGACATGGCTGCTGTACCGACGTACAATTATGTAAACTGCCACGTATGCTATGGGGTGCCAGCATGAGCTTCACCGGCCTGGACGTCTTCGACACCACTCTCCAGAAAAGCAACCTTTGGCTCAAAGAGATCATGGAGGAGCTGGGCACCAACGACAAACACAGGGCCTACCTAGCCTTGCGCTCCACCCTGCACGCCCTCCGGGACCGCTTGACCGTGGACGAGGCCGTGCAGCTTGGGGCGCAGCTACCCATGCTCATCGCCGGCTTCTACTACCAGGGCTGGGACCCGTCGGACAAGCCCAGGAAGGTCCGCCAAAAGGAGGACTTCCTGTGGCAGATCCAGGAGGCCTTCCGCCGGGACCCCCTCATGGGTACACGCGACGTCAACGCCGAGCAGGTGGCCAGAGCGGTATTCAAGGTCATGGCCCGCCGGGTCTCCCAGGGAGAGATACAGGACGTGACAGGAATACTGCCCCGGGAGATAGCCGAGCTCTGGCCAGAGGAGTCCCGCCGGTAGTACCGTAACGGCGCCCGCTCCGGGGGGCCCTAACCCCGCCGGCCGGCGGCCTCCACGTACTCCAGGCGAATCTTTGCCGCCACCGTCCCCAGGACGAAGTGGCCCACGGAGATGGTGCCCACCTGGGTGCACAGGTTATAGCCCTCCCACCGCGGGACGCCGTACTCCTCTTCCATCCACAGAATCAGGTCGGCGTAGGCGCGGGCGACGCAGCGCTCCATGGCCATCCCCGTGGCCACGGTCATGATCTCCTGGGGAGAGCGTATCCTGGGCCCGCGAATGGCCTTCCCCTTGATAAGGTCCACCTGGATGGTGACGGTGGCAGGCATCTCCAGGGCCGTCCCACACAGCTCCCCATCGCCCTGGGCAGCGTGCACATCTCCCAGGTGTAGAAGGGCCCCCGGTACAAACACTGGAAGGTACACGGTGTTGCCCTGGGTTACCTCCTTGATGTCCATGTTCCCGCCGTGGGGGCCCGCTGGCCCGGTGGTGGGGCTGCCCATCTCCGGCGCTGTGCCTATGGTGCCGATCATGGGCGCGTAGGGGATGGCCACCTTGGGGCTCCACCACACCTTGCCATCCCGCACCGGACATATGCGGGTCCCGTGGGGCACATCCACCCCCAGGTACTCGGCCAGCATGCTAGGCCCCGCCGTACGGGTGGCCGCCTGGCCCAGCCTGGCCTCGATCCTCTGGATGTGTACCGCTAGAGTATCCCCCTTCTCGGCACCACGGACGTATATGGGTCCGGACTGGGGGTTACCGTAGGGCATTTTCTGGGTGTCGCGCCGGTCACCCTCCTTGCGTATCTGGCCGGAGAATGCGTCCTCCGTCTCCACAGCCACCGTCTCACCCGGGTCTATGGTAAGGGCAGGGGGATTGTGCCTGCTGATCTCGTAATAGAGCTTCCCTAACTTCAGCACCTTCATGAGGACCTCCTGTATAGACTTCAGCGCCAGTCCCGCGGGAGATTCACACTACAGCCCCGGCCATATTCTAACCGGCCTCCTCTGCCGGTGGTATGGGGGAAAAGGCCCGCAGAGGTGCAGGCTGCCCTCCCTTTGCTGACGTGGGAACTCTTGCGCGGGCAGTGTCCAATCAACATAATAGTGACCATCGGAGGTTCGTATATACTAGCCGGTCTGGGAGGGCACGCTAGGTGAGGACGGCCAGGAACAAACCGAGGGCAAGGGGGCTGGTGGGGGCTGCGGCGCAAGCCACGCGGCTGGCCCACGAGAACATGGTCCTGGCGGAGATCGGCAGGATCATAAGCTCCTCCCTGGATATCCAAGAGGTGTACGAAGGGTTTGCCCAGCAGGTCCGCAAGTTGCTTCCTTGCGACCGCACCGTCATTGACCTGCTGAATGAAGAGAAGGGCTCCCTCACCATAGCCTACGTCAGTGGACTGCCCGTGGACCGCTTCCCCAAAGGCGCGGAGATACCCCTCCAGGGCACCGCCCTGGAGAGGATCGTCCAAACCCGGT
Organism: Dehalococcoidia bacterium; assembly: GCA_034432835.1. Taxonomy (GTDB): domain Bacteria; phylum Chloroflexota; class Dehalococcoidia; order Lucifugimonadales; family DAOUBE01; genus DAOUBE01. The sequence goes on from DAOUBE010000251.1 coordinate 8,584, forward strand.
CATCCATGCTCATAAGCGCCGAGACGCTGGAAGAGGTCGTGGCTTACCCTGGGCTGGTACCAGCTTTCCAGGCTGGCATAAGGACCTTCCTCAGCGTGCCCCTGATCTCCCGCACCAGGGTCATTGGAGCGTTGAGCCTTCGAAGGACCAAGGCCAACGCCTACTCGCCCGAGGACGTGGAGCTGGCCGAGCGCATCGCTGGGCAGATAGCCGGTGCTGTAGCTAACTCGCAGTTGTACGCCAGACTCAAGCGTACAGAAGAGGCGCTACGGCGCCAGGAGCTTGAGATGGCGACCCTGACGGACAACCTGCCGGCAGTGGTCAGCCGGTTCGATAGGGAGATGCGCTACGTGTACGTCAACCAGGCGGCGGAGCGCCTGACAGGTCTGGCCAGGGAGCAGCTCCTGGGCAAGACACCCTGGGAGGCCGGCCTGCCCGAGAACGCCGCCCGAGTCATGGAGGAGGGCCTCCAAGAGGTCCTCGTCACGGGGAAGCCGGCCACCGTGGAGTTTTACATCCCAACTCAGCGGGGCATCAAGTACTTCCGTTCCTTGCGAGTCCCTGAGTTCGGCGACAACGGCCAGGTCCAGTTCGTCCTGGGCATCGCCCTGGACGTGACGGACCAGGTGTTGGCTAGACAGGCCCTCAAGGAGAGCGAAGAGTTGTACCGCACCCTCATCGACACCTCCCCCGACGCCATCACCCTCACCGACCCGCAGTCCAGGGTGGTCCTGGCCAACCGGCAGGCCGTCCAGCTCCACGGGTTCGATAGCGCCGACGAGGTCATTGGCAAGAGTGCCTTCGACCTCATCGCCCCGGAAGACCGCCAGCGAGCCATGGAGAATGCACGCAGGACTCTGGAGACCGGGGCTATCAAGAACGTCGAATACACCCTGCTGAAGAAGGACGGCACCAGGTTCCCCGGAGAGCTCAGCGCCTCTCTCGTGTTGGACGCGGCGGGAAAACCCAAAGGGTTCATCGCAGTGGTGCGTGACGTCACCGAGCGCAAGCTGATGCAGGACAGGGAACGCAAAGCTCAGCTCCAGTTCCTCAGCGCCCTGGCCCACGAAATCAGGAACCCCCTCACCCCCATGCTCTCCTCCGCCGGCATGCTGGGGGAGCTGCTGGGTACAGCTCCAGACTCCATCCACGGGAGGTTGCTGGCCAATCTGATAAATGGAGCCCAGATCCTGAAGACACGGGTGGACGAACTGCTGGACGTTGCGGCCTTCGAAGCGGGGGCCCTGCGGCTGGACCTGGCCTGGCTAGACCCCAAACAGGCCCTGGAGGAGATATACGACTTCATGCGCCCAGAGGCCGAGCGCAGGGGCCAGAAGCTGGCCCTGGAGGTGCCCGTCCACCTACCAACGGTCCGGGCCGACAAGAGGCGCTTCCGGCAGGTGGTGGAGAACTTGATGCTCAACGCCATGAAATTCAGCCCCGAGGGTAGGCCCATAACCGTGAGAGCACGGGCAGAAGACCGCTGCCTGGTGGTGGAGGTGGAGGACCGGGGAAGGGGGATATCCCAGGAGGAGCAGAAGCGGCTGTTCCAGCCCTACTTCAGGACGGAGCAGGACAGGCAGCGCTTCCACGGCCTGGGCATAGGACTGGCCCTGTCCAGGCAGATTGTGGAGGCCCACGGCGGCCGTATTTGGGTGAAGAGCAGGCCCGGCGACGGCGCCACCTTCACCTTCACCCTGCCCTGCTCCACAAGAAGGCACCCCTCCCACAAGCCACCCTCCCACTGATGCCCGCGTGGTGCGTCGCACAAGACCGGTCCCGGCACGCAACCAGGTGGCCGCCGGGCGGTCTCCTCACTTTTGGTCACAGACCACCCCTGACCTAGCCCTTACCACCATCGTCCCTTACCATCACCCAACCCCGCCGATGCCCACATCACCCCTTCAAAACCGGCCCTGGGCTAGCGGCCATAGGTGCCCACTAGCTGGGCCTCCGCCAGAACGTGGCCTTCGATGGCTTGGAGAACATCCTGCTTGGTGGCTCCTGGCTGCAGGTCAAGGGAGGTGTCCAGGGCGTAGAGGAAAAAGCGGTACCGGTGGGGCCTGCCCGGCGGTGGGCAGGGCCCTCCGTAGCCCAAGCGCCCAGCGCTGGTCTGGCCGTGGACCGCGCCGTTGTCCAGCCGCTCCCTCGCGGGCACCCCCTCGGGCAGGCTGGTAGTCGTGCCAGGGAGGTTAAAGAGCACCCAGTGAGTGAACACTCCCCTGGGGGCGTCCGGGTCGTCCATGATCAGCGTAAAGGTCTGGGTGCCCTCCGGGGCCCCGCTCCACGACAGGGCCGGGGACAGGTCCTCGCCGTCGCAGGTGTGACGCCGAGGGATGGTACCGTTGGGGCTGAAGGCCGAGCTGGTGATGGAAAAGGCCATGCTTCCCTCCTGCCGACTAGGGGTGCTGGTGGGCGTGGGGGTCGCCGTTGGGGCACCGCCGCAGGCCGATAGCAGGAATACCAGTACCCCAGCGGCTAGCAACCTCAGGTAAGCCATGCCAAACCCTCGTGCCCGGCTTCTCCCACAGGCTGTAAATAGAAACGGCCCAGCCCGTGCTCCTCCGATGGATGGGTGGGGCTACCTTGAATAGCTTAAGCCCTGGGCTGGGGAACGTCAAAGGACCTCCGCCTCGGGCCTCCGATGCAGGGCCCCCGGTCATCGGCTCAGCACCACTGGGCCCCAACGCCCTTCAACGTCGTGGGCATTGCGCCGGGCAGACCGGAGGAGGTGCGGTCTTCAGCCACAGGCCGGCGGGGTCAGAACCCGCACAAGTCGTGGGGACCACCCTCCTTCATGCCGGCGGTGGTCTGCCGGACGAAGCGGGCGTTCTTCCACATCTCGGGAATGGAGGAGGCGTTGCAGTAGCTCATGCCGGACCGCAGGCCCGCCAGGAGCTGTTGGAGGACCTCCCAGGCAGCACCCCGGTAGGGCACCGGGGCCTGTACCCCTTCCGCCGCCACGTCGGCCTCCGCCTCCTCCCACACCGCCCAGCCCTTGGTGGGGTCGTTGCGCAGGGCGCGGTCCAGGGCTGCCTCCTTAGAGGCCATGCCCCGGGCCACCTTCAGCTTCTGGCCATTGCGGGTTATGACAACTCCTGGGCTCTCATCGGTGCCGGCGAGCAGGTTGCCCAGCATCACTGTGGAGGCACCAGCGCCGATGGCCTTGGTAACGTCGCCGGAGTAGCGGATACCGCCGTCGGCTATCACGGGCACATCGTACCGGTGGGCCACGCGGGCGCTTTCCAGCACGGCGGTGAACTGGGGGACGCCCACACCCGCTACCTGACGGGTTATGCACATAGAACCTGGGCCTACCCCCACCTTCACGGCATCGGCACCGGCCTCGATAAGGCGCTGGGTACCTTCGGCGGTGGCCACGTTGCCTGCCACCAGAGGAACATCGCCCACCAGATCCCTAATCTGTCGTATGGCCGACAGCATGAGGGCCGAGTCCCCGTGGGCGATATCTATGACCAGGGCGTCGGCCCCGGCCGATACCAGGGCCTGGGCCCGCTCCAGGAAGTCGCCCACCACACCCACGGCGGCGGCCACCCGCAGCCGGCCCTTCTCGTCCCTAGTAGCTCGGCTGAAGGGGCCTTCGCGAATAAGGTCCTTGGCCGTAATCAGGCCCGCCAGACGGCCCTCGCTGTCCACCAGTGGCAGCTTCTCTAGCCTCCGCTGGGAGAGGAGCTTGCGGGCCTCCTCCAGGGAGATGCCCTGGGGCGCCACCACCAGCCGCTCCCTGGGCGTCATACGCTCCGACACCAGCATAGAGTCCTCGGCCAGGAGCACATCCCGGCGGGTCAGGATACCCAACAGCATCTTGCCCTCGCCCACCACGGGGAGCCCGCTGACCCCGGCCTGCTGCATGAGGCGGCGCGCCTCCTTGACCGTGGCCTCGGGCCCGATGGTGTAGGGCTCCTCGATGACGTGGCTGCGGTAGCGCTTGACCCTGGCCACCTCCGCCGCCTCCAAGTCAATGGGCAGGAAGCGGTGAATGACCCCTATGCCGCCGAACAAGGCCACGGCGATGGCCATGCGGGCCTCGGTGACAGTGTCCATGTTGGCGCTGACGAAGGGCGTGTTGAGGGTGATCTGTCCTGCGAAGCGGGTGGTGGTATCCACGTTTCGCCGACTGCGCACCGTGGAAAAGGCGGGCACCAGCAGCACGTCATCGTAGGTCAGCGCCAGGGGGATCGATTCCAACTTGCAATGCCTCCTATGCTCTCTAACCCGATGATAGCACAACCCACGTCCCAACTCTAATCCGGCCACCCACGGCCAGAGCACCTGTTCCGCCCCTGCCCCCAACCCCCGTTGCCCTTGACTGCCACGCGCCCTAGGCGTATCATCGGCGGCCAGACGGCCTATGCGCCACCAGCACAAGGAGACCCCATGCGGATTCAGTCAGTAGAAGTCTTCCCCCTCACCAGCCAGCGGCCCCCCTACGAGGTGGGGAAGCCAATACCCGAGGCTTGGTGGGGCTATGACCAGACCCTTTTGCGAGTGCAGACTGATGACGGGGTGGTAGGTTGGGGCTGCTCGGGCACAAGATGGGAGCTGGTGCAGGCGAGTCTGGAGGTGCTGAAGCCCCACGTCATTGGGGAGAACGCCCTGGAGCCGGACCGAGTGGCGGAAAAGCTGCACCAGGCCACCTTCTGGTATGGCCGTGGGGGTGCCATCACCGCTTTTGTAGGCGGGCTGAACATCGCCCTGTGGGATATCCTGGGCCAGGTGTGCCAGCAGCCTGTGGGACGGCTCCTGGGAGGCTACTATCGGGACCGGGTAAAGCCCTACGCCTCCATGCTCTTTACCTGGCCCACCGACGTGATGGAGAAGAACCTCCACGAGGGCCTGGACAAAGGGTTCCGGGCCTTCAAGCTAGGCTGGGGCACCTTCGGCAGGGTGGACGCCCGCAGGGATGAGGCCTTGGTTAAGGCGGCGCGCCAGGCCGTGGGCGACGGCGTGGATATCATGGTGGACGCTGGCGGCAGCGACCAGTATTGGCATGGAGACCTAAAGTGGGCCATGGAGGCCGCCAAGATGCTAGCCCACTACAACGTGGTCTGGTTCGAGGAGGCCCTGCGCGCCGACGACCTGGAGGGCTACCGCCAGCTCCGGGCGGCCTCGCCGGTGCACATATCCGCCGGGGAGGTCATCACCCGCCGCCAGAACTTCTACGCCTGGATCGAGGCCCGGGCCCTGGACATCCTCCAGCCCGACTTGTGCATCGTGGGCGGTCTGTCCGAGGGGCGCCGCATCGCCTGGGCTGCCGACGACCACCACATCCTGGTGGTGCCCCACGGCTGGAACACCGCCGTGGGCCTGGCGGCGGACCTGCACCTCACCGCCGCCATACCCAACGCCCGGTATGTGGAGTATTGGTTCCCTGCTCCCTACGTGGATGGCATCCTGGCCAAGCCCTTCAAGCTGGACGCCAGCGGCCTTCTTGCCATACCCACCGGGCCAGGGCTGGGTATAGAGGTGGACGAGGAGAAGGTGCGCCACCACGGACGCAAAAGATAGGCTCTACCGCGTACGGCCAAGGTAGGAGGTACCGTGGGCCAACTTCCAGGCCTTAGAGTTGACCCTGACCCAGGCGTAGGGCCTGGTAGGGCACAGCCTTGCAGGTTGCACCCTGCATCCCCACTTTGACTATCGTGTCTTGTATAGGTTAGTGGAGCAGTATAGGAGGTGCAGGGGACTCTGTCCCCTGCTAGAGGTTACAGGGGAGAATCCCCTAAGGCGATGAAGCTGACACATAAAGAGAGGAGACCATCATGGTTAGGACTTGGAGGTACGAAGACCTGACCTGGGAGGAGATCAACGAGGCTGTGGCGGAGGAGATGATCCCCATCCTTCCCGTGGGCGCCATAGAGCAGCACGGACAGCACCTGCCCCTGAAGTGCGACCGGCTCACCGCCACCGCCATCGCCGAGGAGGCGGCCCGCCGTAATCCAGGCCGTCTGCTGTTCATGCCGCCCCTTCCTTATGGTTACACCCACCACGTCATGGACTTCCCCGGCACCATCAACATCCACCACGAACACTACATCAACTACGTGCTGGACATCACCAAAAGCCTGGCCTACCACGGCTTCAAGCGGATAATCATCATCAACGGCCACGGCTCCAACATGCCCCTGCTGGACATAGTGGCCAGGCGGACCATCCTGGAGACAGAAGCCATCTGCGCCCTTATGGCTTGGTGGAACCTACTGACAGTGGACCCCGAGTTCAAGGTACAGTGGCGAGAGTCGGTGTACCCCGGCGGCTGCGCCCACGCTTGTGAGCTGGAGACCTCCATCCTCATGTACCTGGACCCCGAGAACGTGCAGAAGCACAAGATTGTTAGCGAGATAGCCAAGTACCATGACGACGGTTCCCGGTTCCAGTACGTGGACCTGTTCGGACAGGGGCCGGTGAGTATTGTGGAGTGGACCAGCACCTACACCGACACCGGCACCTGTGGCGAGGCCACCAAGGCCACCCCCGAGAAGGGCCGCCTGGTGTTCGAGGAGGCGGTGAAGCAGTTGGTGGCCTTCAGCAACGAGTTCCACAAGCGGCCCATCAGGCCCCGCCAGGACCACCACCTGCGCACGCCCAAGGGGCCCGTGCCGGGATAGCCCTGCCCTACCAAAGCCAACGGCCTCTCCCTATCAGGCCAAACTTCTGATGCTGCGAGGTGTTCTTGGCTACATCGCTGTCAGGTAAGGTCCAGACTGTGCTGGGCCCTATCGAGCCCAGCCAGCTCGGGGTCACCATCACCCACGAGCACCTGCTGGCGGACCTGAATTGTGTCTTCCGCAAGCCGGTCAAAGCTGGCGACCTGGGTCGCGCCTACCAGCCCATCACCCTAGAGAACCTGGGGTGGGTGCGCCAGAACTGGATGAGCTCCTGGCCCAACCTCTTCCTGGACGATGAAGAGCTGGCGGTGCAGGAGGCCCTTCACTACAAGCACGCCGGCGGGGATACCCTGGTGGACATGACCAACCACGGCCTGGGCCGCGACCCCCAAGCCCTGTTCCGCATCTCCCGGGCCACGGGCCTGCACATCGTCATGGGCTGCGGCTACTACGTGGCGCCCTCCCATCCCCCCGACTTCGGCCGTAGGAGCCAAGACGACATCACCCAAGAGATCATCCGAGAGGTGACCGAAGGGGCCGACGGCACAGGCATAAAGGCTGGCATCATAGGGGAGATCGGCACCTCCTGGCCCATCACCGAGGATGAGCAGAAGTCGGTACGGGCCGCGGTGGAGGCGCAGAAGGCCACGGGCGCGCCCCTGAGCATACACCTAGGCCGCCACCCCAAGGTGCCGTTCCAAGTACTGGACCTGTTGCACAAGACGGGGGCCCATATCCAACGCACCATCTTCTGCCATATGGACAGGACCCTGGAGGACCGGGCGGCCCTGCGGGAGCTGGCCCAGAGCGGCGTGACCCTGGAGTACGACCTCTTCGGCATGGAGGTCTCCTACCTGCCGGGCAGCCACCTCCCCATGCCCAGCGACGCCCAGCGCCTCCAGAGGCTGGAGTGGCTCATAGAGGACGGCTTCCTCAGCCAGATTGTGGTGTCCCAAGACGTGTGCATAAAGATACGCCTAGTGCGCTATGGTGGCACCGGCTACGCCCACATCCTGCGCTACATCGTCCCCTGGATGCGGGAGCGCGGCTTCTCTCAGAAGCACATGGACGCCATCCTGGTGGAGAACCCCAAGCGGCTGCTTACCTTCCTGTGACGTGGGGGGCAGTGATCACACTAACACCAGAGCAGGAAGAGCGGGCACGGCGGCTCCACGAGGAGTCGCTGATAGTCCTGGCCCACGACCACTGTCTGTTTCCGCAGGAGCTGGAGGACGCCCGCAGGGGTGGGGTGACGGCCAAGATAGTCCACGTATGCCTGGACAGCCGCCTTTGGGCCGACAAGGAGACCTTCTTGGCCTCGCGCACCGAGGAGGCGGGCTTCGCCCGGCGGGCCCTGGTGGCCATGGACTACCTGTACTGGCAGGTGGAGCGGCGACCCGATGCCCTGGCCATCGCCCGCACGCCAGAGGACCTTCCGGAGGCCAAGCGTACGGGGCGCCTGGCCCTCATCCTGGGCTCCGAGGGCGCCCGTCTCCTGGAGGGACGCCTAGAGCTGTTGCGCATGTTCTACCGTCTTGGGCTACGCCACGTCCAGCTTACCTGGGCCTGGCCCACCTCCGTGGGCACCCCCCAGGGCGACACCAGCGGCAAGGGGCTGGGCGACTACGGCAGGGACCTGATCAGGGAGATGAACCACCTGGGGGTCATAGTGGACGTCTCCCACCTGTCCTACGCCTCCATCTATGACGCCCTGGCGGTGTCGCGGCAGCCGGTGCTGAACTCCCACTCAGGGGCCGAGGCCCTGAACCCAGGCAACCGCCAACTTATGCCCGACGACTTGCTGAAGGCCATCGCTGCCCAGGGCGGCGTGGTGGCGGTCCACTTCATGTCCCAGCTAGTCAAGCCAGGGCGGCACAAGGCGCGGATGGAGGAGCTGCTGCGTCAGTTCGAGTACATCGCCAGCCTGGTGGGGGCCGACCACCTGGCCTGCGGGCCGGACTACCTGTACCCAGACCCTCGCATATGGCAGAACCAGGGCATTGATGTACCCTTCTCCTTTGCCGAAGGAGTGGAGACACCCGGCCAGATGCTGAACCTGACCCGGGGCTTAGTGTGGCTGGGTTTCTCCGATGAGGAGGTCAAGAAGGTGCTGGGTGGCAACCTATTCCGGCTGTTCCAGGCTGCCCACAGCGGCGCCGACAACACCCCACGGGAGTACCACCCCCACCGAGATGGCATCGGCACCTCCACTGACGGCACGACCCCCCTGTGACCTCGCCCCCAAGGGCTGGCGTCCCGGTATCTCCCATGCTATGGTATCTAGTGATAGTCCGGCCTGGACCCCTCCATGACTATGCATCCCCTCCCACCCAACAAGACACGGCGCCCGCAGAATCCCACCCCCTCCGCCAGCACCACACTAAGGGGGAGCCAGGCCCAAAGACCCCTTCCCAAGGCCTGCACTTGGTGATATTTTTTGCATTCCGTGATGATAGCTTGCCCCTGATATGTAGCGGCAAATGAGGTAAACCGTGGAGCGCGACTCTGTAACCGGGCTGCTGGAGCAGCGGCAATTCGACACCCTGAGGCGGTCCCTAGCATCCATGAACGCCGTAGATATCGCCCGCCTCCTTGAGGAGCTGCCTCCTGAGCAGGAGGTGGTGGCCTTTCGTCTGCTTCCAAAAGCTCTGGCCGTGCAGGTGTTCGAGCAGATGGAGCCGGACCAGCAGCAGCGGCTCCTGCAGTCCTTCACCACCGAGGGCGCCCGGGAGCTGGTGGAGGCGATGTCCCCCGACGACCGCGCCGCCCTTATGGACGAGGTCCCGGCCATGGTGGCCCGCCGGCTGCTCCAGCTCCTATCACCGCCGGAGCGGAAGGCCACCCTGACCCTATTGGGCTACGAGGAGGGGACGGCTGGCCGCGTCATGACCCCCGACTTCGTGGACCTGCGCAAGGACATGACCGTCGGCCAGGCCCTGGCCCGTATTCGCAGCTTGGCCCTGGACAAGGAGACCATATATGTGGCCTACGTCATGGACGACGAGCGCCACCTTAAGGGCACCGTATCCTTAAAGGACCTGGTTCTAGCCCATCCCGACACCAAGCTGGCGGACATGATGACCCCCAACCCCAAGTTCGTGTACACCAGCGACAGCCAGGAAGAGGTGGCCCGGGTCCTCCGGGACTACGACCTGCTGGCGGTGCCCGTGGTGGATGACGAGGAGCGCCTGGTGGGTATAGTCACCTGGGACGATGTGGTGGACATCATCGAGCGGGAGGCCACCGAGGATATCTACCGCTACGGCGCGGTCACAGGGGTGGAGCACCGGTACTTCAGCGCCGGCCTGCTCCAGGTGGTGCGGCAGCGGGTGATCTGGCTCTTCTTCTTATCCTGGTGAATACGGTGACTGGCTCCATCATTGCCGGGCAATCGGGCCTGCTGGAGCAGATGGTGATACTGGCAGCCTTCATTCCCTTACTTATAGACACGGGAGGAAATGTGGGCTCACAATCCTCCACGGTAGTCATACGGGGCCTAGCCACCGGCGAGATAAGGCCAGCCCGCGCCGCCGCCATCCTAGGCCGAGAAATCGGCGTAGGAGTTCTTTTAGGGGCCCTGTTAGGGTTCATTGTATTGATCTGGGCCTATTTTCTAGGCAGAGACCTCCGGGTGGCAGCAATAGTAGGCACCACGCTTCTCGCCATCTCTACCCTGGCAGCAATGACAGGGGCGGCTCTGCCCTTCCTGTTCCGGCTGTTGCGTCTGGACCCGGCCATGGTATCGGCACCTCTTATCACCACCGTAATGGACATATCTGGCGTGGTGCTTTACTTCTTCATCGCTCGTTTGCTGCTCCAACTGTAGCACAAGGCGTCCTCTCTTCTACCGGCCCATGCGCCTTGGTGCTTGTTCCCATCCAGGCCGTCGTGTAGGCTATAGGGACAAGGGCCATCCCCTCTACCGCAAACTATAACCTGCTATCAGGAGTGTTCATGGACCCAGCTTACAGCGCCACACCCAAGTCGCAGACACCCCCCATAGAAAGAATTTTGGCGCCCTTTCAGCAATTCACCAGGCTAGAGGCCTTCGGAGGCATCGTACTGCTCTTATGTACGGTGGCTGCCCTGGCCTGGGCCAACTCGCCCTGGGGCGATACCTACGACCGCCTCTGGGAGACCACGGCCACTCTGGGGCTGGGCGACCTGGCCATCTCCAAGCCGCTCCACCTCTGGATAAACGAAGGGCTCATGGCTTTTTTCTTCTTCCTTGTGGGGCTGGAGATCAAGCGTGAGCTGCTGGTGGGTGAGCTGGCCACCTTCCGACGGGCCGTCTTGCCGGCCGCGGCCGCCCTAGGGGGAATGGTGGTCCCCGCCCTCATCTATACCCTGGTGAACCTGGGCGGTCCAGGCTCCAGAGGATGGGGCATCCCCATGGCCACGGACATCGCCTTCGCACTAGGCATCATGGCTGTCCTGGGACGGCGGGTCCCCGAATCTCTCAAGATCTTTCTTACCGCTGTCGCCATAGTGGATGATATAGGTGCGGTCCTGGTGATAGCGATTTTCTACTCTCACGGTATCTCCTACCTCAGCCTGGGGGTAGCGGGTATAGTGCTGGCCCTTCTTATCGTGGCCAACCGGCTGGGGGTCCGCCACCCTGTCCCGTACGTGCTGCTGGCCGTACCCCTGTGGCTGGCCTTTCTTCAGTCGGGGATACATGCCACCATCGCCGGCGTGCTGTTCGCCATGACTATCCCAGCCCAGTCCCGTATAAACAGCAGCGAGTTCCTGGCCGTCAGCAGGAGCATTCTGAACGAGTTCGAGAGGGAGAGGACCCGGGCCGACAGCGTCCTTAGAAACCACCGTCAGAGCGACGCCATACAGGCCCTGGAGGTGGCCTGCGAGAGGGTGCTGACGCCACTCCAGCGCTTCGAGCGGACCTACCACCCGTGGGTGGTGTACGCCATCGTGCCGGTCTTCGCCCTGGCCAACGCGGGGGTCCACCTTTCGGGAAACCTGGGCCAGATGCTGACCGACCGGGTCACCCTTGGGGTGATCCTGGGCTTGGTCCTGGGAAAACAGATAGGCATAACCCTGGCCACCTGGCTGGCGGTACGCACGGGCGTGGCGGACCTGCCTCGCAACATTACCTGGCCCCAGGTCTATGGCGTGGGGTGGGTCGCGGGCATTGGGTTCACCATGTCCCTCTTCATTGCCGAGCTCGCCTTTGCAGGCAGTGAGGTGCTGGACAGGGCCAAGCTAGGCATCCTGGTAGCTTCCATCATAGCAGGCGCGGTGGGCTGGGCCCTACTGCGGGCGCTGGGCAAACGTGTCCTGTCAGCCCAGGAAGAGGAAGGCCGGAGCGGCCATTGACCCCCGGTGCTAGACCCTGGCCTTTCTCGCCACCCTGTCCACAGGCTCCAGCGGGGCCATGGGAAGGCGCACCGTCACCGTTGTCCCCGCCCCCTGCTGGCTCTGGATGTGGACCTGGCCTTTGTGGAGGTCCACCACCCTTTTGACAATGGCCAGGCCCAGCCCCGCGCCGTCGCTAGTGGACCTGACAGGGCTGTGCACTTTGTAGAACGCCTCCATGACGTGGGGTAGGTGCTCCTGGGGAATGCCCACTCCGGTATCGGCCACGGTCAGGACGGCCCAGCCTTCCTGCTCGGCCAGGGAGATGTCAATGCGGCCTCCCCTGGGCGTGAACTTGATGGCGTTATCAACCAGATTGAGGGCCATCTGCTTGAACAGGTCATAGTCCCCCAGGGCGATGACATCCTCCGGGTCCGCCAGGTTAAGCTGGAGGCCGTCGGCCAGGACCCACACCTGGGCAATGATCTCCTCCAGGAGCTCTCGAAGGTTCACCGGCTCCACAGAAAGGATGGGCTTGGCCTCTAGCTGGGCATTGAGCAGGAGGTTATTGGCCATGCGGACCAGACGCCGCGCCTCTTTGGACATACGCTCCAGGCTCTGCTTTACCTCACCGTTGAGGGATGGCTGCATGAGCAAGACCTCTATCTGCCCCTGAAGGGCAGTGAGGGGTGTCCTCAGGTCATGGGACACGCTGGCGATGAAAGTCTGCTTCTCCTTAAAGGCAGCGTCCAGCCTCCGCCACATCTCGTTCAGGCTGTTGGCTAGCTGCTGCAGCTCGGGCGGGCGCGGCTCCTCCGGCAGCAACTGCTGGAGGTTGCTGCTCTCCACCTCTTTGACCCTGCCCAGAATCTTGTTCAATGGCCTCAGGCCCCGGTCCAGTATGAGCATCCCTATCACCAGCATCAGCAGGCTCCCCACAAGGCCCTCGATGATGGTGTAGAGCCAGAGGCGGTTCTGGGCGGCGGTCACCTGGGCCAGGCTCTCGGCGGTCTGGACGTAGGCCAGGGTCTGGCCGGTGGAGGGGCTGTTCACGGGCAGGGTGTAAACCCTGAGGGCCGCCACACCCCGTATCTTAAGCGTATCTAGGGCCGGGCCCTGGGAGAAGGCCTGAAGCAAATGGCGGTCCAGAGCGGGTACCAGAGCGTCGGGAATGTCCCCGAAGGTAGCCATCTCGGCGCCCGAGGGGTTGGTTATGCGGATAAGCAGGGGGATGGAGGGGAACTGCTGCTCAATGAGTCGCTCCATGATATCGGCGTAGCCTTGGCCCGTCCCCATGGGCTGGGAGCGAAGGGTGGTGGCCAATAGCTCGCCCCGCTCTATGAGAGTGTTGTCCAGCCGCTCCTTGATGGAGACAACCATGATCTGCTGGGCGGTGAAGGCTAGGGCGAAGATTACGGTGGAGAGAGCCAGGAAATACCAGAGGGCTATGCGGCCCCGGAGGCTGATCTTCATGACGGCGTCTCCTTCAGGACGTAGCCGAAGCCGCGGATGGCGTGGATAAGGTCGGGCTCGCCATCAGCGTTAAGCTTGCGCCTGAGGAAGTTTATGTACACCTTCAGGGGGTCGGTCTCGCCCTCAAAATCGTACCCCCAGATGCGCTGCAATATAAACTCGCGGCGCAGGGGCTTTCCAGCGTTCTCCGCCAACAGCCTCAGCAGCTCGAACTCCCGCGTTGTCAGGGCTATGGTACGACGGCCCCGGCGCACCTGCCGCCACTCCACGTCCAACTCCAGGTCACCTATACGGATAACCCCGTCGGTCCTGACGGAGCGGCGGCGCAGCACCGAGCGGATGCGGGCAAGGAGCTCCTCAAAGGCGAAGGGCTTGGGCAGGTAGTCGTCGGCGCCGGCCTCCAGACCCCGCACCCGGTCCCCCACCAGGTGTCGGGCCGTTAGGATAACGATGCCCATGTCCCCCAGTTTGCGGAGTTGGCGGCACAGGTCGAAGCCGTCCATGTCTGGCAGCATGAGGTCCAGCACCACCAGATCGGGCCCTATGGACTGGGCCAGCTCCAGGCCCGCCTGGCCAGTATGAGCCACCTCTACCTCGAACCCGCTGTGTATCAGGCCGCGCTTGACGAAATCTGCAATGTTGGACTCGTCTTCGACAACCAGTACCTTCGCCATGGCTCATCCCACCCTTCCCTGATTCACCACCCATATTCTACTAAGAGCGCGGCCCCCTGGGTAGCGGGCCACCACCTGTTCTGCCTGATTGACCCTCGTTTAACCGCCGTTCAACTGGCCTTTGACCCTCCAATGTTAGTGTCCAAGCAAACCTCTGGTAAGGGAGGGTAGCATGTCCTGGCAGTTCTGGCAGCAGGCCAAACCCAAGGAGTTATCGGAGCAGATACAGAAGCTCCTGATAGCCCAGTACAAGCTGGACGCCCAGGTACTGAGCAAGATGCGCAGCGTGGAGAAGTCCGGCAAGTTCGCCGGAAGACCGGTACGATACGTGAGGGTCTTCGACCCCAGCCGGGTCGCCGATGGTAAGCAGAGCGTAAGGCAGTACGACGACCTGGCTAACCACCTAGAGGCCGTCCTTTTTGAGGGCCATATCGAGAAGGACGGCTCCATCTTCCTGGCCGACAGGCGCTCCCAGCGGTGGGCCAAGCAGCAGAGGTAGCCCCCGCCCATAGACCAGACCCTCTCCTCTGCCGCTGCGGCACCTTAGATCTGGATAACCCTGGTGGCCCCTGTACCGGGGCATTCCCGAGGTGCGCACCACAAATGTTGCCACCAAGGGGGGCAGATGAGGGCTGCCTGGACCCATCGGGTCATCCCACGGCCATCTCGGACTTTGCCTGCGCGGCCAAAAGCCCGATGACTGCTAAGGTTTCTTTTCCCCGGGCTGAGGGCCGCTGGACACCGGGGTCTCTACAGGCTTATCTTTACGCCACAGCTCCGGCCTGGCAACGGCCACACCCACCATGGCCACCAGGAGAAGGATACCGGCCCCGGCCACGGTGATGGGCGCCCCCACCGCATCCACCAAGGCACCCATGGGCAGAAGGGCGACGGGCATCAGGGACCATGTCATCATGTAGATGCTCATCACCCGCCCGTACAGCTCCTTGTTAGTACTCAGCATTAGAAGAACGCTGTTGAGAGTCATGTAACCTTGGCTGGCGAGGCCCACGGCAAAGAGCACCACCACCGAGAGCTCGTAGATGGTGGAGATGGCGAAGACAATAAGGCTGACCCCGAAGAGGAGGCCGGCACCTAGCTGAAGCAGGCCCTTACGCTGATAGCCAGACAGGTAGGCCACCACCATGGAACTGGTGAAGGATCCCACACCCACGGCGGAGTACATGATTCCTAGCTCGGACTCCCCCACGTGGAGAAC
>DAOUBE010000252.1:0-5530 GCA_034432835.1 Dehalococcoidia bacterium
ATGGCCCACCAGAACATTATCTTCGGAGCTGCGGGCCAGACCCTGACCATAAGCCACGACGCCATCAGCCGGGAATGCTACATGCCAGGGGTTATCAGGGCCATTCAAGAGGTGGTAAAATTCAAGGGACTTGTGGTGGGGCTGGACAAGGTCCTGGGGCTGTGAGGCGCCCATCTCTGGATGTAGGCCCAGCCAGGGTTTCCTTTAGTCCAGGGCCCTTTCTATGCACAAGCCCTGGTGGTGTGGGCTGGAGGCTCGCCCCCAAGGGAGGAGTGGCCCACCCTCTGGCAGCGGTCGTCGTGCACCGTAGTCTGGCCACCACGCTCCCGGTCGGATGGCGGAGTAAGATAATCAGGCGCCGCTCCACGGCCTACCCTGGTGGGAAATGGCTCAGGGTAAGGCTAGGGGAGTGCAGGGGGCTCGAGGACCCCCAACCAAAAAGGAGGATGTGGGCACCTTCAGGGGGTCCTAGGGACTCCCTGACCACAGGCATCACAACAAGGGAGGCATTCGGTGAAAGAGGTCAGCATTGCGGTGGTGGGCGCCACAGGCGCCGTTGGACAGGTCTTCCTGAAAATCCTTGGGGAGCGCAAGTTCCCGGCCAAGGAGATAAAGCTCCTGGCCTCGGCGCGCTCCGCGGGCAAGAAGATGTCCGTCAACGGCACCCAGCTTACCGTGGAAGAGACCACGCCCAGCTCCTTCAAGGGCGTGGACATCGCCTTCATCTCGGTCAGCTCCGACATCAGCCGCAAGCTGGCCCCCATCGCCATGGAGGCCGGGGCCGTGGTCATCGACGACAGCTCCGCCTTTCGCATGCAGCCCGACGTCCCCCTGATAGTCCCCGAGGTCAACGCCGACGACCTGGAGGAGCACCAGGGCCTGATGTCCATCCCCAACTGTTCCACCACGCCCCTGGTGATGGTATTGGATGCGTTGCGCAAGCTGAGCCCCGTGGTCCGGGTCATCGCCGATACCTACCAGTCGGTGTCTGGCACGGGCAAGTCGGCCATGGAGGAGCTGCGCCAGCAGGCCAGGGAGATGCTCCAGGGCCAGCCTGTGACCCGGCAGGTCTATCCCAAGCCCATCGCCTTCAACCTGTTCCCGCAGATAGAGGGGTTCCTCCCCAACGGCTACACCAAGGAAGAGTGGAAGATGCGGGAGGAGAGCCGCAAGATCCTCCACGAGCCGGACCTGGCCGTCTCCGCCACCTGCGTTCGGGTGCCCGTCCTCCTGTGCCACAGCGAGGCGGTGCACATCGAGTTCCAGCGCCCAGTGTCGCCGGAAGAGGCCAGGGAGGCCCTGTCCAGAGCACCAGGGGTCCGTGTCCTGGATAACCCCGAGGCCGGGGAGTACCCCGTGCCCTTGGAGGTGGAGGGCACTGACGAGGTTTTCGTGGGGCGCATCCGCCAGGATGCCTCCCACCCCAACGGGCTGGCCCTGTGGATAGTGGTGGACAACCTGCGTAAGGGGGCCGCCCTCAACGCCATTCAGATCGCCGAGGAGCTGCTGCGACGGGACTTGGTCACAGTGAGAAGGCGGGCGGGCCGGGCGGTCCACTAGACCCCACCCTTGGGTCTCCCTTGCCCCATCGGTGGGCAAGCTGCCATAGGGATAGATGGGTCGTGGTGCTGCTCCCATGTCCCTGTCGGGGGACTGGGTCGCCATGCCCGCATTAGGCCGAGGTAAGATGCTGCCCACGAAATAACAACACCGTGGTCAGAACTGAGCTAGGCGAATCGTGAGGGAAGCACCCCCAGGGATGCAGGAGACCCAGTCCCCTGGTAGGGACTTCCGTAGGTACCCTCCGATTCTCTATCTCCCCTTTTCCCACAAGCGGGAGAAGGGTGCCAAGGAAGAGCACCTAAGGGGTCTAGGCCACCTCGAAAAGTGGTATAATCCACCACATCACTGGAGGCCAGGAGGCTGGAGATGGCAAAAATAGGTCGGCTTCTGACAGCCATGGTGACCCCCTTCGACGAACAGGGGAGGGTGGACTTCCAGCAGGCGCGACGCCTTGCCCGAGCCCTGCTGGACTCTGGCAGCGACGGCCTGGTGGTGTCCGGCACCACCGGCGAGTCCCCCACCCTTACCCACGAGGAGAAGCTGCGCCTCTTCAAGGAGGTCAAGGCGGAGATAGGCGACCGGGGCTCGGTGGTGGCCGGCACCAGCAACTACAATACCGCTGAGAGCATAGAGCTGAGCAAGGAGGCCGAGCGCATTGGAGTGGATGGCCTGCTGCTGACGGTCCCCTACTACAATAAGCCGCCCCAGGAGGGCCTGTACCAGCACTTCAAGGCCATTGCCCAGAGCACAAGCCTGCCCTGCGTCCTTTACAACGTTCCCAGCCGCACCGCCCTTAACATGACGGCGGAGACTACCATACGCCTCAGCCAGATAGACAACATTATCGGGGTCAAGGAGGCCAGCTCCGACATGGACCAGATCGCCAGGATCATCTCCGGGGCCCGGCCCGGGTTTCTGGTGTGGAGCGGCAACGACAACGAGACCTTCCACATCATGAACATGGGCGGCTACGGTGTGGTCAGCGTGGCCTCCCACCTGGTGGGTAAGCAGATAAAGGGCATGATGGAGTTGCTCCTCAACGGCCGGCGAGAGGAGGCGGCCCGAGAGCACCTGCGGCTGCTGCCCATCTTCAAGGTGCTGTTCATAGTCACCAACCCCATCCCGGTAAAGTACGCCGTGAACAAGGCGGGGTTCCGGGTGGGGAACCCCAGGCTACCCCTGGTGCCTCCCGATGAAAAGTCCGCCGCCCAGATAGACGCGGTGGTGAAGAACTACACCATCGACCTGCCGGTACCGGTGGCGCGGTAGTGCCTAAGGAAACAGGCATGGGTGGCCCAAGGTATCTTGGGCCACCCATGCTTTAATTTTTGGCCCCGGCCGCTTGGTAACGGCCACAAAGTCCCTGGCTGCCACGGCCAGACCCAACCCCTGCTGGAACGGCCTATCTCCCCAGGACCATCCTTGCGAACTCCCGGTCGATGTCGTGAGGCCACCGGCGCTTCAGTGGGTCTTGCACGTTCACCGTCAGACGGCCCAGGCCCTGAACCTCCATGACCACCGTATCCCCGTCCTGCACTGGCCCTATGCCCTGATGGTTGGTGCCGGTGGCGATGAGGTCTCCGGGCCTCAGGGTCACCACGCCACTCATGAACTCTATGAGCTCGGGTATATTGTGGGCCATGTCGCTGGTGGGGAAGTCGTGGCGTAGCTGGCCGTTGACCCACAGCCTCACCTGAAGGTTGTGGGGGTCGGGCACCTCGTCCGCCGTCACAATAGCTGGCCCCATGGGAGCAAAGGTATCCCAGCACTTCCCCAGGAAGTGGCTGGTGCGGCCGTTGGGGTTGAGCCCCCGGGCCGACACGTCGATGAAGTTGACGTAGCCGAACACGTAGTCCATGGCCCTGTCTCTGGGCACTCTGGACGCCTGGCGGCCCATGACCACCCCCAGCTCCGCCTCGTGGTGGAAGATGGAAGCCTCTGCCGGGGGCAGCACCACGGTATCCCCGGGGCCTATGACGGCCTCGGGGGACTTGAGGAAGGCGTCTAAGTCGGCGGGGCGCCGCTGGCCGAACTCCAGGTAGTTGACGGCGGCGCAGAGGATTTTGCCCGGCCGGGGCAGCGGAGGCCGCAGCCTCACCTGCTCCACAGGCACCCCCTCCTTGTCCACGGCCTCGGCCTTGATCCTGGGGCCAAAATCTGACCAGTCGCGGATGACCGCCTCCATCATCTCCTGAGGGGAATGGGCCATGACTCCCTCCACGGCGGCGCTGACGTCCACCACCTGGTCGCCCATCAGCAAGCCCAGACGGTACTCGTTAAACAGGACTAGCTTCACCTGTCACCTCCACCCTTGCAGATGAATCTCAGTCCAGCTCCCCACCACAGGGCCGTGCACTGTGAGGACGGACCTGGGTGTTCGGCCAGGGTAGATATAAGGTCTGCCAGGGTGTCCGGCCACCTCCGGCCCCCGGCTAAGACCGGTGGGAGGCAGCCCCGGCTGGCCGTCACTGCCCAAGAACGGCATTCAGGGGTGGAAGTTCACCCTTCGTATATGTCCTTGATGCGGATGGTCTCGCTACGCTTGGGGCCGGTGGAGATGAGGGCGACGGGAGCGCCTGCCAGCTCTTCAATGCGCTTGACGTAGTTCAGAGCCTCCCTGGGAAGCTGGGAGAGCCTGGTAGCACCTGCCGTGGGCTGGGACCAGCCGGGTAGCTCCTCGTACACAGGCTCGCAGTTCTCCAGAAGGGAGGCCGTGCCCGGGAAGTGGTCCAGGGTCTCACCGTCCAGCTTGTAGTGGGTGCAGACCTTGACCGTCTCGAACCCGTCCAGCACGTCCAGGCGGGTGATGATGAGGGACGTTAGGCCGTTGATCATGACGCTGTAGCGGGCTGCCACGGCGTCGAACCAGCCGACCCTCCGGGGGCGGCCCGTGGTGGTGCCGTACTCCCAGGCCCTTTCCCGGATGATGTCCCCCACATTGTTAGTCATCTCGGTAGGCATGGGGCCAGAGCCCACGCGGGTGCAGTAGGCCTTAAACACGCCCGCGATGCCCGCGATGGCCCTGGGGCTTATACCTAGGCCAGTGAACACGCCACCAATGGACGGGGAAGAGGAGGTGACGTAGGGGTAGGAGCCATGGTCCACGTCCAGCAGGGTGCCCTGGGCGCCCTCCAGCAGGATGCGCTTCCCCTTGGCCAGGCCCTCGTGGACCATGAGCTCGGTGGGGCGGACGTAGGGGGCCAGCCGTTCGCCAAAGGAGCAGCACTTGTCGTATATCTCCTCCAGGGAGATGCGGGGGCCGCCGTAGAGCTTGGTGATGAGGGCGTTCTTCTGCTCCACCACGTGCTCCAGGCGCTCCAGAAGGGTCTTGCTGTCCAGGAGGTCGGCGACGCGGACACCCAGCCGCGCCACCTTGTCGGTGTAGGCCGGGCCCACACCCTTCCCCGTGGTGCCGATGGCCTTGGCGCCCTTGGCCTTCTCCTCCAAAGCGTCCTGAAGGACGTGGTAGGGCATGATGAGGTGGGCGCGGTCGCTGACGCAGAGGCGGCTGGTGTCCACACCCCTGGCCTCCAGGGCGCTGATCTCCTGGATAAGCACGCCGGGGTCAATGACCACGCCGTTGCCTATGACACAGGTCACCTGGGGCCAGAAGATGCCGCAGGGCACCAGGTGGAACTTGAACTCACCCAGGTCATTGATCACGGTGTGGCCAGCGTTGTTGCCACCGGAGTAGCGGACTACGAAGTCTGCCTTCTCCGCCAGGTAGTCCACTACCTTACCTTTACCTTCGTCTCCCCACTGGCCACCTATAACGGCATATGCCGGCATCAGACCTCCCCTTCTGATAGTCCCCCAGCCACACACAACCTTTGGAAGTATATCAAAGCCCCTCTTCTATTGTAAACACTGTGTACTGGTTCAGTACATATGAGACAGTCGGGCTATTTTAGGGACCAGTTCTGGGTGGTGCTTAGTAAGATACTGGGCTGGGGTGTTGTAGTCCAGG
>DAOUBE010000253.1:0-3223 GCA_034432835.1 Dehalococcoidia bacterium
AGGCCATGGTGGCCACTCCCGCGTTGACTGTCCCCCCGAAGATGTTCCTCCGAGCGAACTGAGGGTCGGTATGGATGTTCCTGGGGTTGCGTTCCTCCACCAGGGAGATGGCGGCGTAGGCGTTAATGGTATCCTGGGTCTCGGTGATGGTGAAGGGGGGCAGGGGGTCGCCGGCATCCAGGCTAGCGGCGTCCACCCTTCCCGGGCGGGCTGGGGCGGAGGTCTCCCCGCCCTGGGCGGGGCTGGACAGGGCCTGGCCCTCGGAAGGCCTCTGGCCCTGGGCGTACTGGAAGATGCAGGTATAGTCGTACTCCAGCACCGCCTGGCCTTCCTGGCCCACTGCCTCGGTGCGGAGGGTCACAAACTTGCTCCCCCGCCGCTGGTACTTGTCCACCACCCGGGTAGTGCTGGTGATGGTGTCGCCGGCGTGCACGGGGGCGTACCAGGTGATGCGGCACTTGGCGAAGGGGGTCTGCCTGGGGTCCACCGACGCCATCTCCAGGGGTACGAAGCCGTGGTGGGCGGCGACGGCCCCGCGCAGGCTAGGTGCATAGACAAAGGCCATGGTTGGTGGGGCAGGGAGGGCTGTGTAGCCCGCCCGGGCGGCGGCTGCGGAGTCGTGGTAGATGGGGTTGGGGTTGCGCACGGCCCTGGCGTACCGCGAGATATCCTCTGGGGTGACCTTCACCGAGACAGGGGGCCGGGACTGGCCTACCTGGACGGCGTCAAAGTCCCAGACCCTTTCAACGCTTTGGCTCAAGTCCTCTCTCCTTGGCCGGGAGCCAGGGCAGCCCTCTGGCTCCCCTCCTCTCCTCTACGGCCGTTGCCACACCGACTGTCCTGTCCTGGCCCTGGGGCAGAGGGAAGGACGGGGAGGCCTCGCCTGGAACGCCATGGCTCCCCATGGGCTAGGTGTTGGGGGAGTAGCCTGGCGCCCGGATGCAGGCGGCCCAGTGGCTGGAAGACACCTCCCGAAGCTCTGGGACCACCTTGCTGCACTGGTCTATGGCCATGGGGCACCGGGGGTGGAAGACGCAGCCGGAGGGTGGATTGAGGGGGCTGGGCACCTCCCCGGAGATTACCACCCGCTCCCGCCGGGCCTCCACCTCCGGGTCAGGGATGGGTATGGCCGAAAGGAGCACTTTGGTGTAGGGGTGAATAGGATTGGTGTACAGCTCCATGCGGTCGGCGATCTCCACAATGTGGCCCAGGTACATCACCGCCACCCTGTCGCTGATGTGGCGCACCACCGACAGGTCGTGGGCGATGAACAGGTAGGTCAGGTTAAACTGCGCCTGGAGGTCCTCCAGCAGGTTGATGATCTGGGCCTGGATGGAGACGTCCAGGGCCGAGACCGGCTCGTCGCAGACGATAAAGTCGGGACGCACGGCCAGGGCCCGGGCTATGCCGATGCGCTGTCGTTGGCCGCTGCTGAACTCGTGGGGGAAGCGGTCGGCCATGTAGCGGTTGAGGCCCACCGTTTCCAGGAGCTCTCCCACCCGCTCCCGGTACTCCTTCTTGCTCTTGGTCAGGCGGTGGATGATAAGGGGCTCGCCGATGATGTTCCCGGCGCTCATGCGAGGGTTGAGGGAGCTGTAGGGGTCCTGGAAGATGATCTGCATCCTGCGGCGCATCTTCCTGAGCTCGTTCCCCTTCATCCGGGTCAGGTCTTGGCCGTCAAAGAGGACCTGGCCCGAGGTGGGGCGGTACAACTGGAGGATTCAGCGGCCGGTGGTGGTCTTGCCGCAGCCGCTCTCCCCCACCAGCCCCAGGGTCTCGCCACGCCGGACGAAGAAACTGACATCGTCCACCGCCTTGATGAGGCCCACGGTGCGCTGGAAGACCACCCCCGAGGTCACAGGGAAGTACATCTTCAGGTTGCGCACTTCCAGTAGGATGTTATCTGAGCCTTGGGTTGAGGCGGGCCGGGTCTCTTCCTTGACCTGCATCATACTCGCTCCCGTTCCTTGTGTAGGGCGTGGGCTTCCCAGCAGGCGGAGAGGTGTCCTTCGTTTATGCGGACCAGGGGCGGGTACTCCGTGGCGCACCGGTCGGTGGCGTAGTTACAGCGGGGGCGGAAGTAGCAGCCCTGGGGCAGGTT
Source organism: Dehalococcoidia bacterium (assembly GCA_034432835.1). Taxonomy (GTDB): domain Bacteria; phylum Chloroflexota; class Dehalococcoidia; order Lucifugimonadales; family DAOUBE01; genus DAOUBE01. The sequence goes on from DAOUBE010000253.1 coordinate 2,102, forward strand.
GGTCAGGTCCGGGGGCTGCCCTTCGATGGGGTCCAATTTCTCCTTGCGGGGCCTGTCCAGCCTGGGCACGGACTTCAGCAGGCCCAGGGTGTAGGGGTGGCGCGGGTTGTGGTATATCTCCCGGGAGCCACCCCGCTCGATGATCCTGCCAGCGTACATGATGTTTATCCGGTCGCAGTAGCGGGCCACTACCCCCAGGTTGTGGGTGATGATGATGAGGGAAACGCCCATCTGGCGGGTGAGGTCTTTCATCAGGTCCAGGATCTGGGCCTGGATGGTCACGTCCAGAGCGGTGGTAGGCTCGTCGGCGATGATGAGTTTGGGGTTGCAGGATAGGGCCATGGCGATCATAACCCTCTGGCGCATGCCGCCGCTGAACTGGTGGGGGTACTGCTTCAACCTACGGGCGGGGTCCGGGATGCCCACCATCTCCAGCAACTCCACGGCCCTCTGGCGCGCCTGCTGCATCGAAAGGCCCAAGTGAAGGGTCATGGCCTCGGTGAGCTGCCGTTCGATGGTGAGCACAGGGTTCAGGGAGGTCATGGGCTCCTGGAAGACCATGGCGATCTCCTTGCCTCGGATACGCCTCATCTCATCCGGGCTGAGCTGGAGCAGGTCCATGCCGTTGAAGATGACCTCTCCACCCACGATCTTCCCCGGGGGATCGGGTATGAGGCGCATGATGGAGAGGGCGCTCACCGACTTGCCGCACCCGCTCTCACCCACTAGGGCCAGGGTCTCGCCTTCCTGAAGGTCGTAGGAGACCCCATCCACGGCCTTTACTACACCCTCATAGGTGTAGAAGTAGGTCCTGAGGTCCTTGACTTCTAGCAGCGTGCCCAATGCACCTCCCGGACAACGAGACTAGAACCAGGGAGCAACCCCAGAAGGCCCCCCGGTTATCCTCCGCGGCCTGTCATGCTATAGCGGCACCCACGACGGGCACGGGCGAGGAAAACAGGGGCCGCGAAGGACATCCTAGGTAGGCCAGATTATAAACAGACACGATGCTATAGTCAAACCTGTGTACTGGTTCAGTACATATGAGACAGTCGGGCTATTTTAGGGACCAGTTCTGGGTGGTGCTTAGTAAGATACTGGGCTGGGGTGTTGTAGTCCAGG
>DAOUBE010000254.1:0-5526 GCA_034432835.1 Dehalococcoidia bacterium
GGGCCACCTCCTTTCTGGTCTATTCTCACCCAGAAGTGTGGCCCCTTCTGCTTCTACTTTTCCACGCCTACTGTCTCATATCTATCTGAACTTTTTCAAAGTCAATACCCCTGCGTGGGGACTTTCGTTTTCTTTCAAGGCCTTCGCCAGATATCCGAAAACTGCCGCAAGTGGCTTCCGATAGCCTCATACGAAATCTTTCGCCTAGGTCTTGAGGGCGTTCAGGGGTGGGGTATCCAGTTGGAATATCTTGTACGGCTTCCAGAGGCCTCTGGCCTTGTCTAGCCTGAGTATCCCCAGGAACTGCCCCTGGGCATTGTAGGCCCGGTAGCTCTCCATGTGGGAGGCGTACAGGCTGGCAGCGCCCAGGTCCACGGCCTGCCCGTTGCGGATGAGCTTTTCGGCGGAGCGGCCCACCTTGATGGCCTTCATATGTAAGACCGCGAAGTCGATGGGTTTGAGTAGGGCCTGCCACGTATCCTCCTGGCAGGCTGCCTTGAAGTCCTCCAGGGAGACGGCATCCTCAATGTGGAAGGGACCGGAACGCCTGCGGACCAGGTTGGCCAGGTGGCCCCCACAACCCAGCACCTCGCCCAGATCGTGGGCCAGGGAACGCATGTAGGCCCCACGCCCGCTCTCCACGTCCAGCACCACCTCAGGCAGGCGGAACTCCACCACCTCGATGCGCTTTATCTCCACCTTCCTTGGCTCCCGCTCCACCTCCAGCCCCTTGCGCGCCAGCTCATAGAGGCGCTGCCCGCCCTTTTTCAGGGCGCTGTACATGGGGGGCACCTGTTCGAAGATACCCTGGAACCGCTGGAGGGCGGCCTCCACGTCGGCGCGGGTGACGCCGCCTGGATCCCTTTGGCTGGTCACCGTGCCCTCGGAGTCGTAGGTGTCCGTGGAGATACCCAGGCGGACGGTCATGAGGTAGTACTTGACGCTATCCACCAGGTATTCCATGAGCCGCGTGGCCTGGCCGAAGCAGATGGGCAAAACACCCTCGGCCACCGGGTCCAGGGTGCCGCCATGGCCCACCCGCCGCTGGCCGGTGAGGTTGCGTACCTGGCGCACCGCCTCCATGGAGGTGATGCCCCGAGGCTTGTACAGGTTCAAGAAACCGTGGACGGATGGCTTACTGGTGCTCATGGCTCCGTTACATAAAGCATCGTAGCGGTGAGGGCGGGTCTAATGGCCCTCCTGGGGCTTGGGCTCGTGGAGGCTGTTCATGAGCCGAAGAACCCGGTCCGCCTGCTCAATGGTCTCGTCCAGCACGAAGTGCAGCTCGGGTATGTGTTTCAGGTCCAGCCGGCTCCGGAGTTCCTTCCTCATGAACCCGGAGGCTGACTCCAGCGCTGTCAACGCCTGGTCCTTCTCCTCCCGGCTCCCCATGACGCTTACATAGACCCGGGCATGCTGGAGGTCCACAGAGGTCTGCACCTGAGTGATACTGACCAACCTGGGAAGCCTGGGGTCTTTTACTTGGTGGGCCATGAGGTGGCTGATTTCGTCGCGCAGCAAGACATTGACACGCTCAGTACGTCTGCTCATAGGGTCAAGGACCTCCTTCAGGGGAAGTGCTGGCCCGGAGGCGGTGCTAGGACACCCTCTCCTGTCGGTGGGTCTCGAGAAGGTCTCCTGGCTGGAAATCGTTGAAGCCCTCTACCCCAACTCCGCACTCAAACCCGGCGGCCATCTCAGTGACATCCTGCTTGTAGTGTCTTAGGCTGGAGATGGTCCCCTTGTGAATGACTTTTCCGCCACGGATTACGTGGACCGTTGCGCCCCTCACCAGTCGGCCATCCAACACCTGGCATCCCGCGATCTTGCCACGCTTTCCAATGGCGAAGACCTCCCTCACCTCGGCGTGGCCCTCTACCACGTCCTTGTAGGTGGGTTCCAGGATACCCAGGAGGGCCTTTTCCACGTCCTCCACCAGACGGTAGATGATGTTGTAGTGGCGGACCTCCACGCCCTCTCGGTCGGCCAGGGGCTGGGCTCCAGGCTCGGCCCGGGTGTTGAAGCCCAGGACGATGGCGTTGGAGGCCTTGGCCAGAAGGATGTCACTCTCGGTGATGGTGCCGCTGCTGGCGTGAAGTATGCGTATCTTGGCCTTATCGGTACTGAGCTTCTCCAGGGCTGCTCGCACAGCCTCCACGCTACCCTGGACGTCGGCCTTCACCACCAGGTTCAGCTCCCTGACCGTCCCGGCGGTGATGCGGCCGTATACCTCTTCCAGGCTGAAGACCCTGGGGGTGCCCCGGGCTACCCTGGTCCGCTCCTCCGCGGCGGCCCGTGCCGAGGACTCGTCGGGGAAGACCTGGAAAGGCTCGCCAGCTTCGGGCAGCGTGGAGAAGCCCAGGACCTCCACTGGCGTGGAGGGTCCAGCTTCCCTGACCCGCTTCCCCGCGTGGTTCATCATGGCCTTGACGCGGCCGTGGGTGCTCCCCGCAGCTAGGATGTCGCCGATGTGCAGGGTGCCGTTCTGGACCAGAAGGGTCGCCACAGGGCCACGGCTCTTGTCCAGCTTGGCCTCTATGACTACGCCCGTGGCTGGACGCTGAGGGTTGGCCTTCAGTTCGGCCACCTCCGCCACCACCAGGATGTTCTCCAGCAGGTCATCGATCCCGATGCCCTGCTTGGCGGACACCGGGACGGTGATGACGTCGCCCCCCCACTCCTCCAACACCAGCCCCAGCTCCCCTAGCTGGCGCTTGACCCTGTCCACGTTGGCTCCCGGAAGGTCTATCTTGTTGATGGCCACGACGATGGGCACTCCGGCCGCCTTCACGTGGTCCAGGGCCTCCACGGTCTGGGGCATGACCCCGTCGTCGGCGGCCACCACCAGGACCGCGATGTCTGTTACCCTGGCGCCGCGGGCACGCAAGGCAGTAAAGGCTTCGTGTCCCGGCGTGTCCAGGAAGGTTATTTTCTGGCCCTTGTAGGTTACCTGGTAGGCGCCGATGTGCTGGGTGATGCCCCCGGCCTCCCGGGCCGCCACCTGGGTCTTGCGGATGGTATCCAGCAGCGTGGTCTTGCCGTGGTCCACGTGGCCCAGAACAGTGACCACCGGTGGCCGGGCCACCAGGAGGGACTTGTCCTCCTCCGCGGCGGGCTTGGGCGCGGCTGTGGCTGTGGCGGCGGGCCTCTCTGGCTTGGGCTCGAAGCCTAAGGCCGAGGCTACCATGGCGGCGGCCTGGTAGTCCACTACCTGGTTGATGGCCGCCATAATGCCGTTGCGCATTAGCTGCTTGATCACCTCGATGGGGCTGGCACCTATGCGGTCCGCCAGGTCCTTCACGGTGATGCTTTCAGGCAGCGTCAGCACCTTGGCGGCAGGCTGCGGCTTGGGCTCCCGTTTGGAGGACGCAGTGGCCCCTCGGCTGGCAGCCCCTGCTGTCTGCTGGGGCGAGAACGTTTCAGCCTTGCGGATCACGCTACCTCCTCTGTCGGCGCCTTATTGGTGGCCTTAGCGGCCGGCCCTACGGCCTTCAAATGCTCCAGGTCGCTGCTGGCCACGGGGCCGCGCAGTCCATGCTCCAGGCGTCCCTTCTTCAGGGCCTTGGCCCAGCACTGCTCGTCGGGGCAGACGTAGGCCCCGCGCCCGGCCTTCTTGCCTGTGGGGTCCAGCTCCACGGCGCCCTGAGGGGTACGCACCACCCGGACCATCTCTCGCTTGGGCCGCTGCTTCCCGCAGGCGATGCAGGTCCGGAGCGGGACGTGCTTGGCGGGCATGGGTCACTCTTCCCTGTCGTCTTCAAAGTAGCGGCCACGGCGGCTGGGCTTTCGGGCCTTGCCTTCGCCCTCGTCCCGGCCCCTGCGGCTCTTCTTATCCTTGGCCCTGCTCCGGGGCCCGTCCAATATCTCCTCAGCGAAGCGGATACGGCCCGTGTCGGGCACGGTGACGGGCACCTTCCAGATCTCCTCTTGGTCCAGCTCCACGCCAGCGGGGGCCTCCTCGGCCTCTTCCTCTTCTCCGGCCTCGGCGGTGCCACCCACCGACAGGGCGGCCAGCTCCTCCTCAGGCGTGAGGGCCGGGACCTCCTGGGGAACAGGCTCCTCCGCCTTCTCCTCGGGCTGGGCGGCAGGCACCTCTGGGGCCTTGGCCACGGGTACCTCTTGGGGTGCCACAGGCTGGGGCTTCTCCTCCACCGCCGGGGCGGGGGCCTCCGCCTTGGGGGCCTCCTGCACAGCGGCGGCAGCGGCCTTGGCCTGGCGCTCCTCCACCTTGGCGGCCTGGCGCTGGGCACGGATGGCCTCCCACTCGGACATGCTCTTGATATCCAGTCGCCAGCCGGTGAGCTTGGCCGCCAGGCGAGCGTTCTGCCCCTCCTTGCCTATGGCCAGGGAGAGGTGCTTGTCAGGCACCACCACCATAGCGGTGTTGGTAGCCTGGTCCAGCTCTACGTGCACCACCTCCGCCGGGCTGAGGGCGTGGGCGATGAAGGCGGCTGGGTTCTTGTCCCACCGCACCACGTCTATCTTTTCGTTCTGGAGCTCGTTGACAATGTTCTGGATCCTGTTGCCCCGCATGCCTATGCAGGAGCCCACAGGGTCAACGCCCTCCTGGTGGGCGGCCACGGCCACCTTGCTCCTGGAGCCGGCCTCCCTGGCGATGGCCTTGATCTCCACCACGCCGTTGAAGACCTCCGGGACCTCCAGCTCGAAGAGGCGCTTGAGCAGGTTCTTGTGAGTGCGGGACACGATGATCTCCGGTCCCTTGGCCGTCTTGCGTACCTCCACCACGTAAACCTTCAGGCGCTGGCCCTTCTTGTACCGCTCAGAGATGGGCTGCTCCTCCTCCGGCAGCACGGCGGTGGCGCGGCCTATGTCCAGTATCACCCTTCCGGGCTCTATCTGGTCAACCACGCCAGAGATGATTTCGTCGGTGCGGCGGGCAAACTCCTCATAGACCAGCTCCCGCTCGGCCTCACGCAGGCGCTGCAGGACTATCTGCTTGGCCGTCTGGGCCGCGATGCGGCTGGCCTGGCGCGACTCTGCCTCGAGGGTGATGGTATCCCCTACAGCGGCATTGGGCTTGATTTTCCTGGCCTGCTCCAGGCTGATCTCCTTGCGCTCGTCCTTTACCTGCTCCACCACCGTCTTGATGGCGTAGATGTCAATTTCGCCGGTGTTGGGGTTCAGCTTCACGGATATGTCGTGTCCGGCGGCCAAGCTGACCTTCTTGAACGCCGAAGCTAGAGCAGTTTCAATGGCCTGGAGGACCACCTCCTTGGGGAGGTGTCGCTCTGCCGCCAGTTGCGTCAATGCTATGAGAAAGTCACTTTTCATGGCAGCGCCTCCTAGGCTCTCCCCCTTGCCCGTTGATTCCTTTTTAACAAGAAAGCGGGCTGAAACCCGCTTTCCAATGGCTACGACCTGATTTCCAATTTAGAGTATAACACCCCACCCATGCAGTGGCAAGCCTGTGTACTGGTTCAGTACATATGAGACAGTCGGGCTATTTTAGGGACCAGTTCTGGGTGGTGCTTAGTAAGATACTGGGCTGGGGTGTTGTAGTCCAGG
>DAOUBE010000255.1:0-8922 GCA_034432835.1 Dehalococcoidia bacterium
CCTGGACTACAACACCCCAGCCCAGTATCTTACTAAGCACCACCCAGAACTGGTCCCTAAAATAGCCCGACTGTCTCATATGTACTGAACCAGTACACAGGATGGCAAGGCCCGAGGGTGTGGTGGTATAATTCCTTGGGAGGTTTCAAGTCATGGATGCCGAGAACGAGAAAAGGCCACTTGTTATCGACCTGGACATAGAGCTAGAGCCTCCGCTCTCGGAAGAGGAGATCGCGAGTGTCAAACCTTACACCCCGGGGGATTACGAGCTCAGCTTTCTATCTCCCGAACAGGTAAAGATTGCGCTGGAGGCCCTGGACGAGCTCCGGAGCTGGCAGGGCAAAGAGCCCTTGCCTATTTAACCGCTCATTCCTCTGAGTCCTCGGCCCGTGAGGCCGTTCTTCTTGACACGTCCGTCCTTTCGGCTGTCCTTTTGCCCGACGATAAACTGGCCCCCTTTTACCTTCCTTTTCTTTCCCGGCGCAGCCTTTATATCGCTCCGGTAGCTTTGGGTGAAGTGCTGGTAGCTATCAACCGCCTTGATGCTCCTTTACAGCACCGTGTTCTTGCGCAGTTAGAAAGTATTCGCCGTTTATCCTTTCGTAGGACCATCCCTCCCCTGTGGGCTGCCCTCAAGGCCAGTTCGACCCAGGGAATAAGCCTCTCGCCACTGGACAAGAGCCTCCGGGGACATCACAATAGGGGCACCCCCGCAGGCTAGCGGGCCACGCCATCCACTGCCCCCACAGTGGACTAGACAGGACAAAGGGCGTGAAAGAGGATGCGACCCCAAAGGCAGAAGAGTTGGCTGCCGCAAAGCCGAGGCATGGTGTCGCCGCTGTTCTTGCACCTTTCCAATCGCTGTCCAACCGGAACTTCCGCTACCTGTGGCTGGGTCAGTTAGGGTCGGCCTCGGCCATGTGGGCCGAGGCGGTGGCACGCAACTGGCTGACCTGGGAGATGACCAACTCAGGCCTGGCCCTGGGGCTGGTGAACCTGTTCCGCGCCGTCCCCCTCCTCGTCGTCGGGCTGTGGGGAGGCGTCGCCGCCGACCGCTTCGATAAGCGCAAGCTTCTCATAGTCATCCAGACCTGGAGCCTGCTGTTCTACATCCTGATGGCGGTGCTCATAGAGAAAGACTGGATCAGGCTGTGGCACATTTACTTCACCGCCACGGCCCTGGGCATGGGGATGGCCGTCAACCAGCCGGTGAGAACATCCTTCATACCCCAGATAGTGGACAAGCGGCAGCTCATCAACGCCCTGTCGTTGAACTCCATAGCCATCAACGTCAGCCGGCTCATCGGGCCAGCCCTCATCGGCCTGCTCATCGCCTTCGCAGGCGTCGGGCCTGCCTACATCGTCTCGGCGGCCCTGTACTGCCTGGTCATCCTGAGCACCTACATGCTCCAGCCGGGAGCCCAGCCAGACCGCAAGGGAAGGAAGTCCATGGGCAGAGAGCTGGTGGAGGGGTTCCGCTTCATGCTGCGGGAGCGGGTGGTGCTGGCCCTGGTGGTGCTGGCGCTAGGCCCCCTGGGCTTCGCCTTCAGCTACACAACCCTGCTGCCCGTCTTCTCCACCGAGGTGCTGCACTGGGGGGCCACCGGGTTCGGCTCGTTGCAGTCGGTGTCGGCGGTGGGGGCACTGGTAGGGGGCCTGACCCTGGCCTCTAGGGGCAACATCCCCCACAAGAGCTTCCTCATGCTGGGCTCCGGCCTGGGCTATGGACTGCTCATCATGGCCCTGGGAGGAGTGCAATTTGCCGCCCTGGCGTTCCTGGTCATAGCCCTGGTGGGGGCCTGTCAGACCATCTTTCGGGCCGCCAACAACAGCACGCTACTGGAGATCACCCCAGCCCACCTCCAGGGCCGGATCATCAGCGTGACGCTGCTGGACCGGGGTATCCAGCCGCTGGCCAGCGTGGTGGCGGGGCTGCTGGTGGACCTGGCTAATGTCTCCATGGCCATGGTGTTCATAGGCGGTGTGTGCGTCCTGATAGTGGCGGCCATTGCCCTGATGGAGCCCAAGCTCAGACACCTGTAGCCAGGCAGAGCAGAGGGAGGGTAATGGTACCCGAAGCCGCCGAAGGAATTCGGCGGCACATGTCCCCCGCGTGACCTCCTCGCCAGGGGGGAGTACAGAGGCCCAGACCGTGGGCTGCTAGCCCTCGTTACCCCCTTCGGCACCCTAGATGGAGCCTTGTGTTTCTCTCCACCACCCGCCTGGAGCCCCAGGGGGTCTTCCTTCGGCGATGGGGCGACAGGCATAGGACAGGCCCCCTATATCCTGCCAGAGGCGGTGCACCTTCGGCGCTTTCTGCGGGTGGGCCTGAAGGGTGCCTGGCCCGCCGTGGTGGGGAAGCCTACTGGCTGGCGGGGAGCTCCTCTATAATTATGCGGTTGATGTGCACATCCTGCAGGGGGAAGGACACCTCCCCCGGGAAGCCCGGCCCTACGGGCGTGTTGGCGATCTGGTTCACCACGTCCATGCCCTGGATGACCTTGCCGAAGATGGTGTAGTTCTTGGGCATGTTGGGCGCCGAACCGTGCATGATGAAGAACTGGCTGCCGTTGGTGTTGGGGCCGGCGTTGGCCATGGCGACGATGCCTGGGGTATAGTCGCGGGTCACGGGCTCGTCGGGGAAGGTGTAGCCAGGGCCTCCCCTGCCAGTGCCCATGGGGTCGCCGGTCTGGACCATGAACCCCTTGATGATGCGGTGGAACTTCACGCCGTCGTAGTAGCCGTCGCGGGAGAGGAAGACAAAGTTGTTGACGGTCATGGGCGCCTCTTTGGGGAAGAGCTCTATCACGATGTTGCCCTTGGTGGTCTCCAGCGTGGCCAGGTAGCGCTTACTGACGTCGATGGTCATGGGTGGCGGAGCCGAATATCTTTTGATTCTGAAACCTCCTTGGGGGGTAGGTGTGAAAGTAGGGGTGGGCGTGTAAGTAGGCGTAGGGGTGGCTGCGCTTCCGCAGCCCGCGATCACCACGGCCAGGAGCAGGGCGCCCAGCATGGGCCACAGTCTGGACGTCTTGGCCGGGTCAAGGGTCCTGGTGATTGGCGTCTCCTTTCTCACCACCTCCGTATCCTCCAGTGCTTCCTGCAAGTTGGCCGGCGCCATCTAAGGGAACGTGTGGGCAGTGCCTTCAGGAGGGGAGGTTAGGAGGGGTAACCCTTCCCAGGGAAGGCCCCCCTTTAGCTTCCCTCTGGCAATGGGGAGACAAGGGCTTGCCCATACCCCTGAAGCACGGCCCCTGGCCCCCTCGAGGCGGACGGCGCGGGCGGTCTGGTGGCTGGGATAGAAGGATGCCGCCTTGCCGCAGGCTGATACCCGCGGTCCCGTTGCTGAGCCAGCGCAGAGAATATGTTAGCGTCTGGGCTGTCGGAACACAACGCTGGGCGGGGCCTATTCCCAGCGAGGGGTTGTGCCCTTGGGTGTGGTGTTCCCCTACTACCGCCCGCAAGAACAGGGGGCCAGCGGGTGCAGGTGGCAGGACAGGAGCCATCGCCATTGTACCTTGGTCTATTGACAGTGTCCCAGGCCATGCTAACATGGAACAGCAAACCTGGCTCTTTCCAGGAAAAAGTTAAGATTCAGGGGGCTCTAATGGACATCCCTCGGGATACCCTCCTCAAAATGTACAACACCATGGTGACCATCCGACGCTTTGAGGAGCGGGCTGTATATGAAGTAGGCGCCAGACACATCTCGGGTGCTGTGCACTCTTCGGCGGGGCAGGAGGCGGTGCCCACGGGCATCTGCACCAACCTGAGGAACGAGGACTACATCGCCAGCACTCACCGGGGCCACGGTCACTCCATCGCCAAGGGCGTGGACGTCAAGCTGATGATGGCCGAGCTGCTGGGCAAGGCCTCCGGCAGCAACAAGGGCAAGGGCGGCTCCATGCACATCGCCGACATGAGCAAGGGGATGCTGGGGGCCAACGGAGTGGTGGCGGCCAGCGTGCCCCTGGCCGTGGGAGCGGCCCTCACCGCCCGGGTGAAAGGCACGGACCAGGTTGCGGTGGCCTTCTTCGGCGATGGTGGTGCCAACCAGGGCGTCACCCACGAGTCCATGAACCTGGCGGCCATCTGGAAACTCCCTGTCATATTTGTCTGCGAAAACAACCATTACGCCGAGTCCACGGCGGTGGAGTACTCCATCCCCATCCCCAACGTAGCCGATCGCGCCGCTGGGTACGGCATGCCCGGCGTGGTGGTGGACGGCATGGACGTCTTCGCGGTGTACGAAGCGGCCAAGCAGGCAGTGGAGCACGCCCGGGCAGGCCTAGGCCCCGTCTTCCTGGAGTGCAAGACCTACCGCTACTACGGCCACACTGCCATGGACAACCCCCACTCCTACCGGACAGTGGAAGAGGAGCAGCAGTGGCGGGCCAGGGACCCCATCATCACGTTCCGCAAGCGGGTCATTGAGGAGGAGATATTCTCGGAGAAGGAGCTGGACGCCATAGATGCCAAGGTGGAACAGCTCATCGAGGAGGCGGTGCAGTTCGCCGACCGCAGCCCGGCCCCCGACCCGAGAGAGCTCATCACCGATGTGTACGTGGACTATCCCCTGGAGCAGCTAGTCCGCGGTACCGGTCTAAAGCTGTAAAGAGACGCTGTCCCCTGCCCCCACGAGGCGACGTCCCTTTTCCCCGTGCACCCGAACACAAGGTAGCCTCTGGGGGATGGAGGCAGACCGGTGCGGCAGGATTGCCGACCAGCCAGCCAGTTAGAAGGAGACGCAATGGTAGCAACGGCCACAACAACCCGGCAGCTTCAATACAGGGAAGCCATCAACGAGGCCATCCACCAGGAGATGGAGCGTGACCCCACCATCATAGTAATGGGGGAGGAGGTGGCGGGCGCCCCCGGGCGGGCCAAGCAGGGCTTCATCGACGCGTGGGGCGGGCCCTTCCGCACCACCCGGGGCCTTATCCAGAAGTTCGGCGAGGAGCGGGTGCGTGACACCCCTATATCCGAGGCGGGCTTCATTGGGGCCGCCATCGGGGCTGCCTCCACCGGGCTGAGGCCCATCGCGGAGCTGATGTTCTCCGACTTCGTGGGCGTCTGCCTGGACCAGCTTCTGAACAACGCCGCCAAGATGCGCTACATGTACGGCGGGCAGGTCAAGGTACCCTTCACCCTGCTCACCCGCATTGGCGCCGGCGTGGGCTCCGCTGCCCAGCACTCGGAGTCCTTCCTCTCCCTGTTCGCCCACATACCCGGGCTTAAGGGCGTGGCCCCCTGTGACCCCTACACAGCCAAGGGACTGCTCATCTCCGCCATCCGGGACGATGACCCCGTCATCGTCTTCGAACACAAACTGCTGTACCAAAACAAGGGGCCGGTGCCCGAGGAGCCTTACACCATCCCCCTGGGCAAAGCCAGGCTGATGAAGGAAGGTAAGGACGTGACCCTGGTGGGTATCTCCCGCATGACCCTGGTGTGCATGGAGGCCGCTGAGGCCCTGGCCAAGGAGGGTCTGAACGCCGAGGTCATTGACCTGATGAGCGTGTCCCCCATTGACTATGACCGTATCATCGAGTCGGTGAAGAAGACCCACCAGCTGGTGGTAGTGGACGAGGACACGCCCCGGTGCAGCCTGGCCTCGGACATCGCCTCGGTGGTGGCGGACGAGGCCTTTGACTACCTGGACGCGCCGCCCAAGCGGGTCAACGCCCCCCACACCCCCGTGCCCTACGCCCGTAACTTGGAGACCCTCTACATCCCCGACGCCAAGCGGGTGGCCAGCGTGGTGCAGTCGCTGCTGGGCTAGGGTTTAACGCGCTGCTTTTAGAGAAGGTGGACGACCGCCGGTGCCAAGGTTCTGGCGGTCGTCTCTTTTTGAGGGCCAGTCTGGACACTGGCATCCTAGAGGGGCCCTGGATACTGGACGGTCGGTTGAGCGTGTTATACCCTGAGTCTGGCCAGCCATGACCAACGTAAGCATGAGACAGACCGAGGCCCGCCCCCTGGTGGAGTGGCGGGGCTTTGGAAGCGCTTCGGGGACCGGGACGTGGTCCGGGACGTCTCCTTCACACTGGAGCCGGGCAAGGTGCTGGGCCTGGTGGGGCCCAACGGCTCGGGCAAGACTACCACCATCCGCATGGTCCTGGATATCATCCGGCCGGACCGGGGCAGCGTCACCGTGGCGGGGTCGGACGGGGGGCAGGACGCCAGGCGCCAGGTGGGGTACCTTCCCGAGGACAGGGGGCTCTACCGCAATCTACGGGTCACCCGTATGCTCACTTACTTAGGTGAGCTGAAGGGCCTCACCAGCCGAGAGGCCCAGAGAAGGGCCGAAGAGCTGCTGGCGCGGCTGGGCATGTCGGCCCACGCCAGTAAGAAGATCAGTGAGCTGAGCCGGGGCATGGCCCAGCTCATCCAGTTCGCCGGTGCCATCATCCACAACCCACGGGTAGTCATCCTGGACGAACCCTTCGCCGCCCTGGACCCGGTGAACGTACGGCTGATGAAGGACATCATCAACGAGCTACGCCAGAAGGGGGCCGGAGTGCTGCTGTCCACCCACCAGATGTTCCAGGTGGAGGAGCTGTGCGACAGCGTGGTGATGATTGAGAGCGGGTCCGTGGTGCTGAAGGGCCCCCTGGCGGAGATCAAGCGGCAGTTCCGCGGCGACACCCTGGAGGTGGTGTGCGACCCGTGGCCGGAGGAGGTGGTGGGGGTAGAGGTGGTGCAGCGCCAGGGCCGGAGCCGGGTGATGAGGCTGCGGCCGGGCACCTCCCCCGAGGACGTGCTGCGCCAGCTTTTGGACGAAAAGAGCAGCATCGAGCGCTTTGAGGTGGCAACCCCTAGCATGGAGGAGATCTTCGTGAAGGTGGTGAGGTCCCGCCGTGGGTAAGGCTATCATCGTCGCCCGCCACGAGCTTCTGGTGACGGTGGGACGCCTAAGCTATCGCATCTTAACGGCGCTGCCTCTGTTCCTTGGCCTACTGGCGCTAATAGGGCTGGCCATAGCCAGCTCTGTGACCCGTGAGGAGCCCCCGCAGGAGAGGACCAGCGTGGGCTACGTGGACCAGACGGGTCTTTTCACCGGGTTCCAGGAGCAGGGCCAGGTGGTGTTCACGCCCTACCAAGACCAGCAGGCGGGCATTCAGGCCCTCCTCTCGGGCCAGATCACGGTCCTGTACTTGATCCCCTCGGACTATCTGGCGACGGGCCAGGTGGTGCGGGTGGTGAGGGAGCGGGCCGGTTTCGACCTGGAGGGCGCCACCGACGGTACGCTGGAGAGTTTCCTGCTGGACAACCTGCTGACGGGGCGGCTGCCCGCGGAGGTCCTGGAGAGGAGCCGCAACCCCGCCCTGGTGGCCACGGTGGAGGTGGACCCTTCGGGAGCGCCCGTGCAGGAGACCCTGGACCCCGCCAGGCTGGTCTTCTTCCTGGTGCTAGGGGTGCTCTTGGTGGTGGCCCTGTTGACTACCACGGGCTACTTCCTCCAGAGCCTGAGCGAGGAGAAGGAGAACCGGATCATGGAGGTACTACTGTCCTCCATAACACCGGAGCAGTTGCTGACAGGTAAACTGCTGGGGCTGGGAGCCGCCGGGCTGCTCCAGATGCTGCTGTGGGTGCTGAGCGGGCTGGCCCTCTTTGGCGTTGTGGCACTGGCCCTGGGGACGGTCATCGATACCCCAGGGGGAGGGACACAGCTCCCCATTGGGATTCCATCGCCGGCCATGGTCCTGGTGGGAATTCTCTACTTCCTGTTGAGCTACACCTTCTATGGGTCCCTGTTCGGAGCCATAGGGGCGGTCACCACTAGCCAGAGGGAAGCGCAGCAGGTGACGGGGTTCATGGTCCTGCCCGTGTTCGTACCCGTGTGGTTGATCACCTCCCTCATCAGCAACCCCGATGGCACCCTGGCCAGGGTGCTAAGCTACTTACCGTTCACATCGCCTGTCACCAGTATGTTGCGCCTGGCCATGGACGCCATGGGTCCTCTGGACGTGGCGGTGAGCCTGGGGCTGCTGGCCCTGGGCACCGTGGTGAGTATCTTCCTCACCCTGCGTCTCTTCAGGGCGTACCTACTGATGTACGGCCGCCGGCCCAGCGTGCGGGAGGTGCTAGTAACACTGGCCAGAGGGTGAGCAGGTCAACAATGTTACACCTGTACCTTCGGTAACCTTGTGATGGCAACTGTTGTTTCTATCGGACCTGGGAACGGTCTGCCATTGTGTTAGAATACCTGTTGTGAGCCTGCTCTAGCTGGGGGACCGCTACCATTGGCGAGGTGCCATCTGATTGACTAGCCTTGTGCTCATCATGATTGGGGGTGCCATAGGAGCCCTCCTCCGATATGCTGTATCCGGCTTGACTTACAGGTTCCTGAACAGCGGCTTTCCCTGGGGGACGCTGGCAGTCAACCTCACCGGCTCCTTGCTAATCGGGTTTCTCTGGGAGACCTTCGACAGGATGGCGGTATCTCCTTCCATGCGCGCCTTCACCTTAGTAGGCATCCTGGGGGCCTTCACCACCTTCTCCACCTTCAGCCTGGAAAACCTGAATCTGCTGCGCACGGGTGAGGTAAGGTACGCGGTCACCAACATCATCCTGAGCAATGGCCTGGGCCTTATCTGTGTGTTCCTGGGCTTTATGGCTTCCCGATACTTTACCGGACTGTTCAGGTAGGGGGTATCTCTGTGAACACACCAACAGAGGGAGTCCTGCTGAGGGTATTCGTAGGAGAAAGTGACACCCTGCGGGGAAAGGCCCTATATGAGCACATTGTTCTGAAGGCCCGAGAACTCAACATAGCGGGAGCCACCGTGCTTAGGGGGATCATGGGCTACGGTGCCCACAGCCGGATCCATACAGCCAAGCTGTTGCGCCTTTCGGAAGACCTCCCCGTCGTCATAGAGATAGTGGACACCGAAGAGAATGTCCGCAAGCTCCTCCCCT
>DAOUBE010000256.1:0-7882 GCA_034432835.1 Dehalococcoidia bacterium
GAGGATGCAGGTATCGGCCCGGGTCACCAGGTCTGCCAGGCGGTTGGTGACGTACCTGGGGGATATGCCGAACAGGCCCTCCCGCGGGTTCTCCTCCAGCAGGCGCTCCACATCCTGGGGGGTGTAGGGGTACACCACCTGCCCGTCGAAGAGCTTTACCTTCTCCACGTTGGAGAGCCTAGGGGCGAAGCCGCCGGGCCGCTTGGGTGGCTCCAGGCGTGACAGCACCGCCAGGCTGGCGGCGGCCCGCAGAGTGAGGGGCGAGATGTGGGGCCCCTGGGCCTGGCCCGGCCCCAGCAGCTTGCGGTAGATGCGCTCCTCCTGGCTCAGGGAAAGGTTGTAAGGCACCTTGACCACGATCATGCGGTCCAGCAGGGCCTTGCTCTCCTTGTCCTTGGAGAAGGCCTCGTACTCTGCCAGGTTGCTGTGGGCCACAATGGCCTCGTCGGCGTACACTGCCCCGAAGTTGCCCAGCTTTATCTGCCGCTCCTGGCTCACCCCCAGCAGCACCGTCAGGAAGCGGGGGTCGGACTTGAAGATCTCGATGAACTCCATGATGCCGCGGTTGGCCGCTTCGAACTCACCCTCCAGGCGGAAGGCTCGCCCCGACTCCTCCACCCGGTCCCCGCTCAGCAGCGACTGGTCCACGCTTCCCACCAGGCGGGAGATGTCCGAGGCATAGGGGCCGGTGGCTACAAAGGAACCGACGCCCACCCCGCTGCTAGCGCTGAGCACCACCCGCCTCACCCGCACCCTGGCGATGTCGCCGCCGTACTCGCGGCTCAGGAGGTAGCGGCACCGCGGGCACAGCTCGCCCTCTATCTGGATACCGTAGTTCCGGGCGAACTCCTCCCGCCGGTCGGGGGGTATCAGGTGCAGGGGCTCCTCCTGCATGGGGCAGCCCTTGATGGCGTACACGGCCCCTTCCCGGGTGCGGGTGTACTGCTCCAGGCCAGCCTTGAGCAGGTTCACAATGGTGGACTTGCCACTGGCGGGAGGGCCCATGAGCAGCAGGATGCGCTTCCTCACCTCCGCCGCCTGGGTGGCCGCCCGGAAGTAGGCCACAATGCGGTCCAGGGCCCTGTCCAGGCCGTAGAGCTCCTTGGCGAACAGCCCATAGCTGGGTACCCCCATGGGTCCCTTGCTTACCCCGAAGTGGATGATCATGTCATGGATGCGAGCATGGGCCAGGCGGGTGGGGGCCGGGTCCTTGAGCACCATGTCAAGGTACTCCTCAAAGGTGCCCTCCCAGGCCAGGGCCAGGGCCTGGCCCCTCACGTCTTCGAACAGCTTCTGTATGTCCACATCGCACCTCCGCAGGTAAGCTGCCCGCTCAACCCACGGGGCTATTGTAGCGTCAAGGCAGCCTCACTGCTACTCAGGCGGAGGCCAAGGCATAATGGCTGGACTAGGTACCTGGCGGAAATCTCTGGCCCCGGCGGTGACGGCCCGCCAGAGCTGCCAGGCCCTTACTCTTTGGCGGCGCTGGCCTTGGAGCCTATGCCCAGCCCCGTGGCGACCTCGCTCCGGACGAACTGGGCGATAAGCAGTATGCGGCGGGGGTCAATGACCAGGAGTCCCATCGCTAGGCCCAGGTACACCAAGGCCACTATGCGGCGCATCTCCGGCGTGGACAGCACGAGCTGGAGTATGAACAGGGCCAGCAGCAGCAGCGCCGAGGGCGCTCCGAAGCGCAGTCTGGACAGCAGCACCACCCCAAAGAGGGCCACGGTGGAGGTGAGGAAGAACTCGATGGACTGCTGGGAGTCCAGGGGAAAGCCCGTGGCCTGGCCCAGGGACAGGCTAAACACCAGGGGCATACTGCCTATGAGCACGGTGAGCTGGTTCACCGCCGCCGAGGTCAGGACGGCGATGCCGGCCACGGGGTTGGCCTTGGCCGTGTACAGCAGTGCCACTACTATCTCCGGCGATTCCGAAGCCAGGGGCGCCAGCCACTGTATCAAGTGGAACTCATCTATACCAAATTGGGTGCCTGTCTCCACCAGCCCGTGCACGAAGGGCTCCACGGCGGAGATGATCACCCCCGCCGAGTAGGCGAACATGAGCAGCACCGCCAGGCGTCGGCGGCCTTTGGGCAGGTCGCCCACCGTCTCTGCCGGGCCCTCCAGGTCCGGCTCCACTACCTTGGCCCTGGAGCTAACCCACAGGTAGAAGAAGTAGATCCCCAAAAGGACAAAGGCCACCGGAAGGGCCACCTGATGAAAGAAGAACAGGAAGAAAGAGACTATGGTGGCCAGGGTGAGCATGGCCAGCTCCAGGGAAAGGGCCCTCCCAAGGATGAGACCGGTCCTCAGCCTCCACCAGAAGATGAGGGCCACCAGCGCCCAGCCCAGCCCTATGAGCAGCCGGTTGGCGCCAGTGACGTTAGCCGCCACCCGGTGAATCTCCTCCACGCTTTCCCGGTCTATTCCGGTGCGGCAAATCTCCAACGCCCGGCAGGCAGAGCCGGCGTCCCAGGCCAGGACGAACTCCACCGCGTACTCTGGGAGCAGGGCGATGATGGCCAGGGCGGCGATGGCCAGGGCGGCGGAGACGTCCTTCTGGGCGGCCTCCGCGGCCCAGGATAGGATGAAGGCCGCCCCCACTATACCTACCCCAAAGGTGAGGGCTGAGAGCCAGGGGATGCTCTCCAACGGCAGATGGCCTGTGTTCAGCTCCACCATACGCATGGCCAGCCCTGGAATGCCCAGGGCGGCTGCCATGGCTATGAACATCCAGCCTCTCGCGCCATAACCCTTATGGTGGTCCATATGCCCTCCTACTGCTCAGAAGCGTGGAAGTGGTTGACTGCCCGGTGAGGCTGGGAGTCAGTAGGGGCGTACCGATAGCCACACAAAAAGACCCGCCCCGCGGGTCGTAGGGAGCGGGCCTACCTCTCTTTGGTGGGCTAGCCCTCCACACCTTCGATCTTGTACCGAAGCGTCCCTCTGGGCACGCTGATCTGTACCTCCTCTCCCACTCGGCGGTCCAGCAGGGCCTTGCCCACGGGCGAGGAGACGGAGATCTTGTTCAAGGCTGGGTTGGCCTCCTTGGGGTCCACCAGGTGGTAGGTGAAGATCTGGCCTGAGGCCAGGTCTTTGAGGTTCACCTTCTTCCCCAGGGTGACGTACTGGTGATTGGAGCCGTTCCCCTGCTGTTCGGTGACCACAGCACGGCCGAGGAGGCTCTCCAGTTCCCGTATGTTGGCTTCGATGAAGCCTTGGCGCTCCTTGGCGGCGTCCAGAGGGGCGTTCTCGCGGAAGTCCTTGTCCGCCATGGCCCGCTGAATGTCCGCCACCACCGACACCCGCTCCTCCTTCAGCAGGTCCAGGCGGGCCTTGAGCTGGGCGTAGCCCTCGGGGGAGAGGTACACCTTCTCCGCGGTCTGCCGCTTGAGGTTGGCGCTGTTTTTCTTGGCTTTGCCCCTGGGGGCCTTCAGGTGAGGTGCCAGGCTGGTCTGTATGAGGCCCTTCTGCTTTAGGAAGGACAGGAACCCCTTGACTTGCTCCAGGCGCCGGGCGGCGTCTCCCGCCAGGCCGCTCACCATGCCGGCGTACTCGGCCACGTCGTGGGGCGTTATCTGGGCTATTCTCTTATCGCCTCCAAACCAGCGGACAAACCTGTTCAGTTCTGGCAGAGCAACCTGCCTGTCTTCATCTTTTCGTGTAGAGAGGTACCGGGCCAGTGCGTCGGAAAGCGTTACTTGCGATGTGTCTGCTACTTTTGTCGGTTCCACCATGGTCTCAATTGTAGGGGGATAGACACGCCAGTGTCAACGAAGAAAGGCCCTTGTTCTCCAAATATACAGCGCCTGGCTGCGGCTGTTTTCTGGCCGCTCGGCCCCGTTTCTGTCACAAATGTTACTCAACAGCCTTGGTGGTGTTGCACTATTCGCTTTACGATGCGGGAAATAAAACGATAATTTCCTTGACCTGGGGTGCGCTATGTGTTACTTTAGATGAACGTAATCCTCCGATATGACGAAGGCAATCATCGCAATAACCTCAACACGCGCCCACGGCGCCAGGCGCTACCGGGAGGTCATCGAGAGGCTGGGTGGGGTCCCCCGCTTGCTCTACCCGGGCGGTGGGGCGTCGCCCCAGGAGATGCTGCAGGGCACCGGCGGACTTATGCTCACCGGTGGGCCCGACGTCCACCCCTCCCACTATGGCCAGGCGCCCCAGCCGGGTGTGGAGCTGGAGCTGGCGCCGGAGCGAGACGACATGGAGCTGGCCCTCCTGAGGTATGCCCTGGAGCGGGATATGCCTGTCCTGGCCATCTGCCGGGGTATGCAGCTCCTGAACGTGGCCTTCGGGGGGACTCTCCTGCAGGACATACCGGGTCACACGGTCATAGAAGCCAGCGGCCACTGGAAGTCGGCCGTCCATAACATATACATCTCCCCCGGCAGCAAGCTGGCCGCTACTCTTGGAATGGGAGGGTTCTTCCGGGTTAACAGCCGGCACCACCAGGGGCTGCGGGATGCCCAACGGTCGCCTCGGCTCTTGGGTTCGGCCTACTCTTTGGACGACGGCATCGTCGAGGCCCTGGAGAGCCCGGGCCACTCCTGGGTTATTGGGCTTCAATGCCATCCGGAGCGCCAGGAGGAGGTGCCAAAAAGCTTCAGCAACATCTTCCTCGCCTTTCTGGAGCGGGCGTCGGACTACACAGCCCGGCTCTCGAGGAACGGCACAGAATAGCCTGGTAAAGGGTGGGAAGGGCGGTTTCTTTATGGTCAGACAAAGTTAATATAATGCATTTCGGTGCCCGTGGAAGCTGCTGCGGTACGGGCCTTTAGCTTGCTGCCACAGTGCTTGGCCGAACATGAACCTCAGGCCGACGCTAACCACGCTACCCTGTTCCTACCGATAGAGTCACTGGAAGGAGTCACCTATGACCACCGTTGAGAGGATACGTCCTGTAGCCATAGAAGACGAGATGCGTAGCTCCTACCTGGACTACGCCATGAGCGTCATCGTCGCCCGCGCCCTGCCGGACGCTCGGGACGGCCTTAAGCCGGTGCAAAGGCGTATCCTCTACGCCATGGACGAGCTGAATCTGGGGCCCACCTCTCCCTACAAGAAGAGCGCCCGTATCGTCGGCGAGGTCCTGGGTAAGTACCACCCCCACGGCGACGCACCAGTGTACGAGGCCCTGGTGCGCCTAGCCCAGGACTTCACCATGCGCTACCCCCTAGTGGACGGCCAGGGCAACTTCGGCAGCGTGGACGATGACCCGCCGGCGGCCATGCGCTACACCGAGGCTCGTCTCTCTCCTATCGCCACGGAGATGCTGGCGGACATAGACCTGGAGACGGTGGACTTCGTGGACAACTTCGATGGCACCCTGCGGGAGCCCGTCGTCCTCCCTGCCCGCCTGCCCAACCTGCTGGTCAACGGCGCCTCGGGCATCGCCGTGGGCATGGCCACCAACGTCCCTCCCCACAACCTGTCCGAGATCTGCGATGCTGTGGTCCTGCTCATAGACAAGCCCGACACCACGGTAGAGGAGCTGCTGGAGGTGGTGAAGGGGCCGGACTTCCCCACCGGCGGCATCATCCTGGCTGGCAAGGACAAGGCCGACCTGCTAAACGCCTACGCCACCGGACACGGCCGGGTCATCCAGCAGGCCAGGGTGGAGGTGGAGGAGACCCGGGGCGGCCGGCGCCAGATCGTGGTCCACGAGCTTCCTTACCAGGTGAACAAGGCTGCCCTAGTGGAGCGCATAGCCGTCCTGGCCCGGGACAAGAAGATAGAAGGCATCGCCGATGTGAGGGATGAGTCGGGCCGCCAGGGGCTACGGGTGGTGATAGAGCTGAAGAAGGACGTGCCCGCCCAGCCTGTGCTGAACAACCTGTACAAGCACACGGCCCTGCAGTCGGCCTTTTACATAAACATGCTGGCCCTGGTGGACGGCCAGCCCCAGGTCCTGGGCCTAAGGCAAGCTCTCCATCTCTACATTAGCCATCGGCAGCAGGTGGTCCGCCGCCGCAGCGAACACCTGCTCAAGAAGGCCCGGGAGCGCGCCCACATCCTGGAGGGTCTCCGCATCGCCCTCAACTTCCTGGACGAGGTGATAAGCATCATCCGCAACGCCCCCGACGTTGACGCCGCCCGCAAGGGACTGATGGAGCGCCTCAACCTATCCGAGGTCCAGGCCCAGGCCATCCTGGATATGCAGCTACGCAGGTTGGCAGCCCTGGAGCGCCAGAAGCTGGAGGAGGAGTACCAGGGCCTGCTCAAGACCATCGCCGAACTGGAGGGCATCCTGTCCGACGCCTCCAAGCTCATGGCCGTGGTCCGCGACGAGACGTTGAAGCTTAAGGAGCGCTTCGGTGATGCCCGGAGGACGGAGGTCCGCTCCGAGGAGGTTAAGGAGTTCAGCGTTGAGGAGAGCATCCTCCACGAGGACGTGGTGATAATGCTGACCCAGCGGGGATACATCAAGCGCATCCCCTGGAACACCTACAAGCTCCAGCACCGCGGCGGCAAGGGTGTCCGCGGCATGACCACCCGCGACGGTGACGACCTCCAGCAGGTGCTGGTGGCCGATACCCACGACGTGGTCCTTCTCTTCACCAACCTGGGGAGGGTCTACGCCCTCAAGTGCTACGACATCACCGCCGATAGCTCTCGCACCACCCGCGGTACCCCCTTGGCCAACCTTTTGCCCATCCCGGAGAAGGAGAGGGTGACCGCCATGGTGGCCGTCCCCGACATGTCCCAGGAGGACTACCTGGTCATCGCCACCCAGAAGGGCGAGGTGAAGGCTGTGGGCCTCAGCGAGCTGGCTAACATCCGCAGCAACGGCCTGGCCATTATGGACTTGGAGAACGGTGACCAGGTGGTGTCGGCCAGGCTGGCGGGCCAGAACCAGTACGTGGTCATGGTCACCCAGAACGGCCAGGCCATCCGCTACCCCCTGGCCCAGGTGCCGCGCCGCAGCCGGGCAGCGGGAGGTGTTCGCGGTATGCGCCTGGCCAAGGGCGACCTGGTGGTGGCCATGGAGCTGGCTGGGGAGCAGGGCTACCTGCTGACCGTAAGCCGGCAGGGCTTCGGCAAGTCCACCCCCCTGTCCGACTACCGAGGCCAGGGCCGCGGAGGTGTGGGGGTGCGCACTTTCCGCGTTACCCCCAAGACCGGCCCCGTGGCCGACGCCAAGGTGGTCCCGGAGCTGGACGACTGGGAGGTGCTCCTCTCCTCGGCCAAGGCCCAGGTCATCCGCGTGAGCCTGGAGGACATAAAGGCCATGGGGCGGAACACCTCGGGGGTCATAGTGTGGCGGGACCGGGAGCCGGACGACTACATCACCGCCGTGACCTGCTTCTGCCCCAACGGGCCCAAGCCAGGCGTTGCCGCCCCTGAGGCCAAGAAGACTGTGCATCGCCAGAGGGGTAGCACCAACGGACGGAAGGCCAGCGCCTAGCTCCTATCGCCGTCCAGGTCCATATGCCTGTAACCTCGGCGAAAGTACAGGAGAGGTTGCCCCGAGTTTACGTCCGCTTCCTCTACCCTGGCCACGAATATGGTGTGGTCACCGTACTCGTGGGCGCCCACCACCTGGCAGCCCAGGAAGGCCAAGCAGCCGTCCAGCCTGGGAACTCCGCTGGTGGTTAGGGTGCACGAGCCCGGGGCATCCTGGGCGCACTTCTGTTTCATGGCGAAGTACTCCGCCAGCCTCTGCTGTCCCTGGGAAAGTATGTTAATGCCGAAGCGTCCCTGTTTTCGGATGAGGGTATGGGTGTTGGCCTTATGGTCCACGCACAAAAGCACCAAGGGCGGCTGCAAAGAGACGGAGGAGAAGGCGTTAGCGGTCATCCCGTGGGCCGTCCCGTCATCCTCCAGGGTGGTCACCACGGTGACCCCTGTGGCAAAGTTGGCCA
>DAOUBE010000257.1:0-23592 GCA_034432835.1 Dehalococcoidia bacterium
CGGCAGCTACGGCTTCAAGAGCTGGACGGGCGTTGGCGAGGCCAAGCCCATCCAGGTCATCCACGAGCTGAGCCACGCCTACTGGGGCGCCTTCCCAATCACTGGCTACCCCAATCTGTCCTGGGAGTCATCGGTGGCGCGGGGCGTCTTCGGGGCCCAGTCCCCGGCCATGGACCGCTACCACCGGGATGTTCTGGCCTTCATGGCCCAGCCCCCCGACCCCTACGAGCCTCTCCGTGACCGGCTGCGCAAGCTCCCAGAGCTCTCCCGGGAGAGGCTGGACCCCCTTTTCCACACCATCGAGGCCGACCTGGTCTATACCGTGGGTGGTGACCTGGACCTGGTGCCACCCATCCTCAGGAAATATTGGGACCAGTTCCTCCAGCCTGGCCCTTATCACTCTTGGTATGAGGCCATAGGCTGGTACCAGAGCCTGTCGCCCCAGGAGCGGGCCCTGGCCAACGGCTACCTGGGCTTCGAGCACTTTGACCTGCGCGACTACCGGGGCTTGACGGCGTCCCGGGTGAAGGGGCTGCCTGCGGGCATTGCTGAGACCCTGGAGAGGGAGGAGCGCCAGCGCCTGTTCGACTTCGCGGAGCAATTCGATCAGCTCCTGGGCAGACCCGGACAGGAGGACTTCAATTTCTGGCGGGGCTACCTAGGCAGCATGGTGTGGCTCCACCACAAGTACCCGGACTACCTGAGCTCCCTCAGCCTGCCTCGCGCCCCAGAGCTGGCCAGCGCCCTGGACTTCCTGGTCTCCCTGGAGTCGGTGCCCAGGGAGCAACGAGCGAATATGGTGGCGGAGCGGCTCCAGACCCAGCCCTTCTTGGCCCACTTTGTACCCACCCTGGACAACCGCACCCTGCTCACCCTCTTCACCTCGGGTTTCACCCTGCCTCAGGACGCCACCCTCAAGGGCACCGCCGCCTTTGTCCAGCGACTGAAGGCCTTGGCCCCCGTCGCCGACCAGTCCCTGGCCCTGGGCCGCCAGGACCCTGCGGCCGGCGCCCGCAACCTGGCCTCTTTCCTGGAGACCCTGGACCTGGACAAAGAAAGGCAGGACCTGAACCTGCTCTTTGACCTCATGGGCGACACGGACTACGGCACCACCCAGAGGGTGATGACTTACATGGATGCCCCCCTTCTCCGGAAGCTCTTGGAGGCCATGCCAGCCCGCATGAGGAGCCTGCTGCAGCCGGAGCAGTTGCTGGGGGTGCTGGACATCACCACCTCGGCCAGCGCTGACAAGGTGGCCCAAGGACTCAAAGAGCTGGTGACCCACACCTCTGGCAATTACCTGATAGACGAGCCTTTCCTGGACCAGGCCTACGACGTGCTGGTGGCCCGCAGCCAGTCGGACCCCAGGGAGGCACTGGAGCTCATCTCCCAGTCTGCCCTGCCCATGGAGCGCTTTATACGGCAGCACCCACAGGACGTAGCCCGCATACTTTCCAGTGATATAGATGGAGCCGCTATGCTGGTGGCCCGGAGCGACACGGTGACCTTCCCCCCAGCGCGTTTCATCTATAGCCTCATCGGCGCCGACCCGGTGCTAGCTGCCCGGCTGGTGGAGGCGCTGGACGCCAGGCAGTACACCAGCCTGGTGCGGGAGTCGCTGGTACACATGGCCTATGACAAGGACCGGCTGGAGGCCGTTCCCACTCTGCCCATCTCCCTGGAGAAGGATGGCCTGTTCCTGGCCCAGCTCCTGGCCAGGAAGGGGCAGTCGTGGCTGCTGACGCACCTGAGGGAAGCGGTGCAGATATATCAGGGCCACGTGGCCCTGGGCAACGTCCCCGCCAACTTCCTAGGAGCCCTCTCCCAGACTCTGGAAGCCGCCGTGGCTACTCTGCCCCCAGGGGGTCCTCGTAACAGCCTGCAGGAGGTGCTGTCCCAAGCCCTGCCTCAGCCGTAGTTTCCTGCGGACCCCTTTGGGGAAAGAGTCCAAGACACCCCATGAGCGCGGTAGCCGGGTGGTGATGAAAGGCCAAAGGGTGGGACAGCCGGTCCCCTTGGCAGAGAAGCACAAGGTGCTTGGCGCGCTGGGCCTACTCCAGCGCCTGGATCACCCGGTCCCCCATCTCCCGGGTGCTCACCGACTCGCCCTGCTCCCCGGCGATGTCCGCCGTCCGCACTCCCTGGGCCAGCACCCTGTCCACCGCCTGCTCTATGGACGCCGCCTCCTGGTACAGGCCCAGGGAGTAGCGCAGCAGCAGGGCCACGCTGAGGATGGTGGCCAGAGGGTTGGCGATGCCTTTCCCCGCGATGTCTGGCGCTGTTCCGTGGATAGGCTCGTACAGGCCCAGGGCCCGATGGCCTGGGCGAGGAAGCCCGGCCAGGCTGGCCGAGGGCAGCATCCCCATGGAGGCCGTCAGCACGCTGGCCTCGTCGGTCAGGATATCCCCGAACATGTTGTCCGTCACCACCACGTCAAACCTCGTGGGGCGCTGGATGAGCTGCATGGCAAAGGAGTCCACCAGCACGTGCTCCAGGGCTACGTCCGGGTACTCCTGGCCTATACGGGTAGTCACCTCCCGCCACAGACGGGAGGTCTCCAGCACGTTGGCCTTGTCCACCGAGGTCAGTTTCTTACGGCGTGTGCGGGCCAGCTCGAACCCCACGCGTACCACGCGCTCGATCTCCTGCTGCGTGTACTTGCAGGTATCCACGGCCCGCCAGCCTAGCTTGGTCTCCCAGCGCTTTTTGGGTTGAGCAAAGTAAAGGCCTCCCGTCAGCTCGCGGATGACCAGGATATCCACCCCCTTGACCACCTGGGGCTTCAGCACGCTGGACTCCACAAGCTGGGGGAAGACCCTTACCGGGCGGAGGTTGGCGAACAGGCCCAGGCCTTTCCTCAACGCCAGGATGCCCTGCTCCGGCCTCACCTTGGCCCGCGGGTCGTCCCACTTGGGGCCGCCCACCGCACCGAAGAGGATGGCGTCGGCCTTGCGGCAGGCCTCCAGGGTCTGGGGCCGCACCGGCACGCCATAGCGGTCAATGGCCACGCCCCCCACGTCGTCGTAGGACAGGTTGAACTTGTGCCCGGACCTGGCCCCTATGGCCTGGAGTACCCGCACCCCCTCCGCCACCACCTCCGGGCCTATGCCGTCGCCAGGCAGTACCATTATGTTGAATTCCATGGACAGGAAGACCTCCTTATCTCGCTGATGGACTGACCGTGGCTCTACCCCGCTTTATCCTCTTGCCTGGCCTCTGGGGATAGCGCTAACGACGGTCCTCGGCTTCCAGATGTGGAAATCCGGGCGCCACAGGCACCGGGCAATCAGTATAAACGCCTCGCCAAAGGCTGGCAAATTCCAGGTAGGCCAGTGTAGTATATCTCTATTCCTTCAAGGAGCGGGCCTTGCAGCCCATCTTCAGCCGCGGTATCTATCTGCCCCTGCTGGACCTGTGGCTGGACTCTACCCGCCGCCGGGATGGGGCCGTGGTCTCCCACGCCCACAGCGACCACGTTGGCCGACACTCCCAGCCCATCTTGTCCAGGGCCACCCTGCGCCTGCTGAAGCCCCTCCTAGGCCACCGCCAGCCTCGCTGCCTGGAGTACGGCGAGCCCCTGGAGAGCCCCCGATACACCCTGACCCTTTACCCTTCTGGCCACATGTTAGGCTCCGCCCAGGTACTCATCCAGTGCAAAGACACCGGCGAGCGTATCCTTTACACTGGCGACTTCAAGCTGGGCCACAACCCCGTGGCCGAGCCTGCCCAGATTGTGCCCTGTGATACTCTCATCATGGAGACCACCTTCGGCCGGCCCTGCTACTCCTTCCCACCTCCGGAGGAGGTGGTGTCCAAGCTGGCCAGCAGACTCAGAATATGGCTGGAGCGGGGCGAGGTGCCCGTGGTGCTGGGCTACCGGCTGGGCAAGGCCCAGGAGTTGCTGCACCACCTGCTGGCCCAAGGGCTCGACGTGGCGGTGGAGGCTTCGACGTGGGAGGCGACCAGGGCCTACGAGGAGCTGGGGGTCACCTTCCCCGGCCGCTACCGGCCCTTCGACGGCGTGGTACACGATGGCGAGGTGCTTCTGTTCCCGCCTTCGCTGAGGGGCTCCCCTGCCCTGGAGGGCATCCGCAGGAAGCGGACGGTTATGGTCAGCGGCTGGGCCATGGACCGGGGCACAGTCTGGCGCTTGGGCGTGGACGAGGCCCTGCCCCTAAGCGACCACGCCGATTATCAGGACCTCATCCGGTACGTGAAAGCAGCCTCGCCCAAGGTGGTCTATACTGTCAATGGCTTCCCGGACCTGGCAGCGCACCTGCGCAAGATGGGCTACCAGGCCTTCCACCTGGACCACCGGAACGGCGCCTCTGCCCAGCTCCCGCTATTCTAAGAAGGGACCCTACCCTGACCCAGGGGAGAGGGCAGGGCCCGGTTCAGTTGAATCGGTTCATGGCCGCCTCTATGCCGTCCTTCAGGAGCACCCTCACGGCCTCCGCCACGCGGTCAATGGCCTCCTGGACCACCGGCTCCTCCTCTCGGCTGAAACGGGCCAGCACGTGGTTCACCGCGCCCTCAGTGCCCAGGGGCCTGCCCACGCCAACGCGGATGCGGGCAAAGTCCTGGGTACCAGTGGCACCAATAATAGACTCCACCCCCCGGTGGCCTCCAGAGCTGCCCTTGGGGCGGATGCGTATCTTCCCCAGGGGCAAGTCCATGTCGTCGTAGATCACCACAAGGTCCGACGGCTTGGCCGAGAAGCGCTGGAGTAGGTACCGGACAGCCTCGCCGCTGCGGTTCATAAAGGTGCGCGGCTTGGCCAGCACCACCTCCTGGCCCTCAATACACCCCGTTCCCATGGCCGCCAGTTGCCGCCGGTCGGAGAACGGGATGTTGTGCAGCCGCGACACCCTGTCCACGCACATAAAGCCCACATTGTGGCGGGTGTGGGCATACTGTGCCCCAGGGTTCCCCAGTCCTACTATCACCCTCATGGCGATGCCAGAAACTCCTTTATGAACGCCAGAAGTTCGTCATCCAGGGTGGTGACCAGGGCGGAGAGATCGCTGGCCTGGACTATCTTCAGCAGGTCATCCAGCCGCTGGTCTGCCTGGCCCCGAAGGATGCGTCGTACCAGTATATGGCTAAGGCGGCGGTTCTGCTCCGCTATGGCATCCTCCAGGTCCTTCAAGAATATGTCCACCTCGCGGTGAGGGAGCATATCCCCCAGACCCAGCCCACACTCCCGACAGCGGGGGTACTGCTCCAGGGACAGGTCACTGGGAGAGGTGGCACACAGCCGTATCCTCGCCACCAGGGAGCTAAAGACCCTGGGTAGGTCTTGGCGCACAGGGGGCCCCAGCTCTGGTAGAGAGTTAAGCCGCCCCAGGGCATCCAGGCTGAGCCTTGCCCGGTCCAGAGCGGCCCAGAGTGGCAGCATCTCCCGCTGGGCGTAGGAGTGGTACTGAACGTAGGCCCGGGAATACCGGGCCTGGAACTGCTGGAAGGCAGCCTTCACCCCTGACCATCCCTGCAACCCCTGCCATAGAGAGACGGGGTTCAACTGCATGAGCAGGGCATCCCTGGCCAGGGCCAGGTCATCGTACCCAACGCCGATGAAAGCCTCGTCCAGGTAGCTGCGTATCTGGGTAGCCTCGCTGAAGGCATCTCCCATCCTGAGAAGCTGGCCCAGCAACTGCAAGGCCCGGCTAAGGCTGGCAGGGTCGCCGAAGTCCTCCCGGGCCCGTCGGACCAGCTCCTGGATGTTACTGCTGGACAGCACGTGGTCCAGCCGTTGGAGTGCTCCCTCCATCTCCTGACTGCTAGGAGACTCTAAGGCCGAGCCCAGGGCTTTGAGGAGGCTGCTGGCACGAGGAAGCCCCTGGGCCAGGGAACGCACCCACTCCAGCAGGTCCTGCTCCTGGGCCTTGGCGTCCTCCAGCGAGCGGGCGGGCCTGGCGTCCTCCCAAAGCACCTTGGCATAGGGTAGCGCGTCGTCCCAGGTGATCTCCTGTGCCCGCTCCACCCTGGCTACCTTAAGGTGCCAGTCCCCGTCCCAGTCCACCAGAGGCAGCATCTCCCTGGTCAGCCGGTCCCCCACCACCAGGCTCCCGTCCTTGAGCTTGAGGCCGTGCCCCGGCACCAGGCGCAGCCCGGCCTCCTGCGTGGCATCGTAAACGAAGGCCGCCAGGAAAAGGCGGGCGAAGGGGATGGTCAGGCCGTTGGTGTGAGCCAGCAAGTACTGGACCTCCTCCCACGACACGTTATTGGAGCCCCCCATCTGAGTCCGTATGATGTCGAACACGGGACACCTTACGGGCCGGAAGACGGCGGGCTCTTCCGGCAAGGAGAGGCCCAAGGCCGGCCCCAGCGCCGCCAGAGCCGCCCTGGGGCCGGCCTCCAAAGGGCCAACGATGGCCTGGAACACCTGGCGGGCGTCCTGGGGTATGAGGGGATGGGGCAGCAACGCGGCGTTCAGGGGCAGGGTAGGGTAGGTGTGGGCGAGAAGGGCCAGGGCAATGGCCCCCACCCCAGCCACCAGGTCTCCCTGGGCGAACACCTCCTCCGGCCTCAGGGTCACGTCCGCCGCCGTGAGGACCCGGCCCGAGCGGAACCTGACCGCCTCCTCGCCCAGGAGCTGGCGCTCCAGCCGGGCCTCCTCTTGCTCCAGGGAGCGGCGCATCTGGAGGCTGTAGGGGTCGCGGCGGCTGAAGTAGGCCGTCCTGGCCTCCCTGACCTGGCGTAGCTCCCGTTGGGCATTCTCCCATGCCTCGGTGACCTGGCTTCCCGGCAGGCACACCGCGACGCGGCTGTCCTTTATCTGAGCGCTGGCTATCCGATGAGGGTGGCGGAGGAGCACAACCCGGAAGTAGGTCTCACCTGTCAGGGGCTGGCCCCACTGAGGGTCCCAGTCGTCAGCCAGAAGCACCTCTCCCGCATAGACCAAGCCACCCCACACAACAGAGGTTATCTGAGGGGTGCCGCTACTGAGGAGGGAAAAGTCGGGGTCACCTCCCATGGCCCCAGGCCCGTAGCTTCCCTGGCTCACGGCTTGCGTTGGCCGGTGAGAATCTGAAGGAACTCCTGCTCGCTCAACAGCTTGGTACCCAATCGCTGCGCTTGCTGGAGCTTGGAGCCCGGCTCTGCCCCAACCACCAGGTAGTCCGTGCCGCGGGTGACACCGGAGCCGACTTTGCCCCCCAAGGCCTTGACCCTCTCCTCAGCCTGGGAGCGGGTCATGCTCTCCAGGGTGCCCGTGATCACGAAGACCTTGCCAGAGAGGGGTAGGGGTGCCTGCTGGGCCACCTGCGGCCCTTCGGCCAGCTTCACCCCTGCCTCCCTGAGGCGCCGTATCAACTCCCGGTTCCCCTCGTTGCGGAAGTAGGCGGCCACGCTGGCGGCTATCTTGGGCCCGATGCCCGGAATCTTCAGCAGGTCCTCTTCCTGGGCGTTGGCCAGGGCGTCGATGCTGGGGAAGTGCTTGGCCAGCAGGTCAGCCATCTCCGACCCTATGTGGGGTATGCCCAGTGCGAAGATAATCCTGCTCAGGGGCCGCTCCTTGCTGCGCTGGATGTTGTTCAGGATCTTGGTGGCCAGCTTGTCCCCCATGCGGTCCAGGGTCAGGAGCTGCTCCTTGGTTAGGGAGTACAGATCAGCCAGGGACTTTACCAGCCCCTTCTCCATAAGGGTGCGGCACCACTGCTCCCCCAGGCCCTCTATGTCCATGGCCCCCTTGCCCACAAAGTGCTTGAGGGACTCGAAGAAGCGAGCTGGACAGGAGGTGTTGGGGCAGCGATGCATGGCCTCCTCGGGCAGTTTCACCACCTGGGTGCCACACACCGGACACTTTTCCGGCATGTGGAAGACCTGCTCCTGGCCCGTGCGGCGGTCCACCACGGGCCCCACCACCTGAGGTATGACCTCCCCGGCGCGCTCTACCACCACCCAGTCCCCGATGCGGATGTCCTTGCGGTGGATGTCCTCCTCGTTGTGCAGGGCAGCGTTCTTCACTATGACGCCGCCCACGTTCACCGGCTCCAGCACGGCGTAGGGGTTCAGAGACCCGGTGCGCCCCACGTTGATTCCGATCTCCAGAAGCTTGGTGACAGCCTGGGTAGCGGGGAACTTGTAGGCCACCGCCCAGCGGGGCTCCCGGCCAACGTAGCCCAGCCGGAACTGGTAGCTAAAGTCGTTTATCTTGACCACCACGCCGTCGGTGGCATAGGGCAGGTCGTGGTGCTTCTCCACCCACTCCCGGTAGTAGTCCTCCACCTCCTCCAGAGTGTGGCACAGCCGGTTGTGGGGATTGACTCTGAAGCCCAGCTCCTTGAGGCGCTGCAGGGTGTCCCAGTGGTTGTTAGGCATCTCCCCATCGGCGGCGTAGCCGATGCCATAGACGAAGATATCCAGGTTGCGGGATGCGGTGACGCGGGGGTCGAGCTGGCGCACCGAGCCCGCGCCGGCGTTCCGGGGGTTGGCGAAGAGTGGCTCGCCCCGGGCCTCCCGCTCCCTGTTCAACCTGAGGAAGTCCTCCTTGGGCAGGTACACCTCCCCCCTCACCTCGAGGCTGGAAGGTGGGTTGTCCCCCATTAGGGTCAGGGGAATGCTCTTGATGGTCTTCAGGTTCTGGGTGACGTCCTCCCCTCGGAAGCCGTCGCCCCGGGTAGCCCCCCGCACCAGGCGCCCCTGGCGGTAGGTGAGGGCCACGGCCAGGCCGTCGATCTTCAGCTCACACACCATATCCGCCCGGTCTATGCCTAGCCGGGTGACCGCCCGACGGTACCAGGCCCTCAGCTCCTCAGGGTTGAAGGCGTTGGCCAGGCTAAGCATGGGGACAGGGTGCTGCACCTCCTGGAACTCCTTGGCCGGTGCGGCGCCCACCCGCTGGGTGGGGGAGTCGGGGGTAACCAGTTCCGGGTACTGCTCCTCCAGGCTGCGCAACTCCCGCATCAGCTCATCGTACTCGGCGTCGCTGATGACCGGGCTGTCCAGAACGTAGTAACGATAGTTATGGTAGTTGATCTCTTTTCGGAGTTGCTCCACTCGTTCTCGGACTCTGGCATCCACCATGGTGCACCTCTTCCTGTGCCCTCCAGCAAAGTATAACTGTGGCTTCTGGGCATTGTGAAGGGCCGCAACTTCCCCATGCCTCCATCCCTTGTCCCTTCCCAGGGCTGGCCGGTGGACTTACCGCCGGGCCGTGGATATACTTTTTGTGGAAAACGGCCTAGATAGGAAGTATTGGCATGGCAGACGTGCGTCCCTTCCGGGGACTTCAGTACAACCTCAAGGTGGTGGGAGAGCTCTCCAAGGTCCTGGCGCCGCCCTTCGATACCATCTCGCCCAGGATGCAGAGAGAGCTGTACAGTCGCAGCCCGTACAACGTGGCCCGACTGGAGCTAGGGGAGACCTCCCCCACCGATACCCCTGAGAACAACCGGTACACCCGAGCCAGCGCCCTGTTCAACCAGTGGCTTAGGGACCAGGTGCTGGTGCCTTCCCCGCAGCCCTGCTACTACCTGCTGAGGCACCGGTTTAACTATCGGGGCAGGGAATACCAGCGGCTGGGGCTGATGGCCTGCGTGCGCCTGGAGGAGTACGAGAAGGGGGTGGTCCTGCCCCACGAGATGACCACCAGGGCCCTGAAGGAGGACCGCATGGCCCTGATGCAGGCCTGCCACGCCAACTTCAGCCCCATCATGGTCCTCTACAGGGGAGGCCAGGGTGCCCTGGACGGGGTGTTCCAGGCCGTCCAGAAGGAGCCTCCCTTTGCCCAGGGTAAGGACGCTGAAGGGTTCGACTGCACCCTGTGGAATATCTCTCAGCCCGAGCGGGTGAAGGCGGTGCACCAGTTCTTCCAGGACAAACCTCTCTATCTGGCCGACGGGCACCACCGGTACGAGACGGCCCTGGCCTTCCGTGACAGGATGCGGGAGTCCCAGGGGGGCCAGACCCACCCGGACGCAGCCTACAACTTTGTCATGATGACCCTCATTGACTTCGAGGACCCAGGGCTGCTGGTGCTGCCCTACCACCGCACCGTGGGCAACCTGCCGCCGCCCACCTTCACTCAGGTGCGCCAAAGGCTGGGGCAGCTATTCACCATCGAGCCTTTCCGAGGCGGTGATAAGGAGTGGCTGACCCCCCTGCTAGACGAGGTGGAGGCCCGGGGCGCCAAGCGTGCCTCCATGGGACTCCTGGGGCCCGATGGGGAGGGGCCCTACCTGCTGACCCTGAAGGAGGACGTTGACCTGCGGAAAGAGGGCTTGCTGGCCTCTTTCGAGCCTTGGGTCCTGGAGGAAAAGCTGCTCCGGCCGGTCCTGGGGGCCGACCTACCGCGCCACGTGGCCTACGTCCACGACCCGGAGGAAGCGGTGGAGCAGGTGAAGGGGCGTAAGGCCCAGATGGCTTTCTTCCAGAGGGCCATACCCATGGACCTATTCGAGTCCATCGTCAGCCGCGGGCAGCGCCTGCCCCCCAAGTCCACCTTCTTCTATCCTAAGCTGCCCACCGGCCTGGTGATAAACCGCCTGGAAGGTACCCTTTAACCCGGCGCCGCCAGCCACACCCTAAAGGCTGCGCCGGCACCAGTCCTGGCAAAGGGGGACAGGATGCAGACAGCCATCGTGATTACTTGCGTGGACGAGCGCCTGAACCATGAGCTGCTGCGCATACAGGTCAGACACAAGCTGGCCGCGCTGTACAAAACCGCCAGACGCGTCCTTGTACTGAACGAGATCGGCGGCAATTTGGGGGAGAACTTCAAGAACACTGTGGACCTGGTGTTGCAGGGGGGCGACGAGATCACCTTGGTGGCTGTGCTCCATCACGACGACTGCCGAGCGGCCAAGGCAGGGCGGCGGGTGCCTCTAGATAAGACCGTTGCCCAGGTCGAGGCCTTCCTGAGGCAGCGCGGCGTGTCGTGCAGCCTCGCCTGGGGGAACATCATCTCGGCCAACAACCACATCCTCTGGGCCCGGGACGGGGTCCTTGAGGTGGCGCCAGCCAAGGCCACCCCCCAAGGGTACTCCCCACCTACCAGGTCCGCCCCCGCCCCAGGGGAGAGACAGGACAGCTAGCCCTGCTTCTCCCTGGCGCTGGCGTCGGTGATGGCGCGGCCCGCCCGCTGGCTGTACTCGGCGATGAACTCCTCCAGCCGGCGGATGTTGCTCTCTGCCTCCAGGTCCCTCTCCCCACCCTCCCGGAGGCGGGCATACATGGCGGCCAAGGTCTCCTTGGCCTCCTCCACCCGCAGCGTCAGCTCCAGGGCCTCCAGCTCCCGGCGCGAGCGCTCCTTGATGGCCAGCAGATGCCTTTTCATGGCCTCGGCGTGGGCTAATCTCTCCTCCATCTCCATCATAGCGGACAGGGCGCCGGACAGAGACGCCCTGCCGTAAGCGGTCTGCATAGGCAAGCGGGTAAGCTGGGCGCGGAATTGCTTGATGGTGGCGTCCAGCTCCTCCTCCTTGCCAGATATCTCGGCCAGCAACAGCCGGAGCCGGGCCATGGCCTGGTGTATCTGCCCCATACTACCACCCCCTTGTGTGAAGGAGCGTAGTAATTTCATTGTAAGACTACTCCCCTTCCGCGGGGAAGAGGCGGTGACCACCCCTTCCTCCAGTCCAGGCCCCGCCAGGTGGGCTGTTTCCTCAAGGTGTGTACTAACGCCGCCCTCTCCCCGTTGCCAGGTGGGCCAGGCCATGGGGGGACCATGGGAAGGAGAGAGCCCTGGGGTGGAGGCACTCAGCCCAAGCCGCCAAGAGGCCAACGGGCTGGGCTTGAGCCTTCCACCTTGGGCGGATATCATGGCGCAAGAGACCCAGTACGTTGGGGAGCGAGACCATGCTTGACCCTTCCGTCATCCAGAAGGCCCAGCGGTACTGCCAGGACGAGGGCCTGACAGGCTGGCTGTTGTACGACTACCGCCACTCCAACCCGGTGTTCTGGCAGGTGGTAGGAGAGTCCTTCATGGTCACCCGCCCCTGCTTTCTGTTCATCCCTACTGGAGGGGAGCCGCGCCTGTTGGTGCACCACGTGGACGCGGGCAAGTTCCGATACCTGCCATGGAAAGCCAGGACCTTCCGCAACCGCCAGGAACTGCTAGACGGCCTGCGGGAGCTGGTCTCCGGCGCTACCGTAGCCATGGAGTACTCCCCCTCGGCCCAGCTACCCCGCATCTCCCACGTGGATGCAGGGGTGGTGGAGCTGTTGCGGGGCCTGGGCGCCACGGTAGTCTCCTCGGCGGACCTGCTCCAGTACGCCACCCAGTGCTGGTCTCCCGCCCAGCTAGCCTCCCACCAGAGGGCCGCCCGCGCCCTCAGCCAGATAGTGCTGGAGGCCTTCCAGTTCATCGGGCGGGAGCTGCCGCGGCGCCCCACCGAGTACGCCGTGGCCGAGTTCTTACGGCGCCGCCTGCACCAGGAGGGGCTGGAGACCGCCGACGGTCCGGGTGTACAGGTGAACCAGCACTCCAGCGACCCGCACTACGAACCCTCCCAGAGCGAGAGCGCACCCATAGGCCCGGGCGACTGGGTGCTCATAGACCTGTGGGCCCGGGAGCCTGGCCCCCAGGGTATCTACGCCGACATCACCTGGGTGGGCTACGTAGGCCAGGAGGTGCCAGAGGGGTTCAGAAGGGTCTTCGAGGTGGTGGTGGGAGCCCGGGACGCCGCCCTGGAGTACATTCACCAGGCCCACCAGGAGGGCAAGACCCTTCAGGGCTGGGAGGTGGACCAGGTGGCCCGGCGCTACATTCAGGAGCGCGGCTACGGCGACTACTTCACCCACCGCCTGGGCCACAGCCTGGGCCGGGAGGTCCATGGAGAGGCGGTAAACCTGGACTCGTGGGAGACCCACGATACCCGCCGCATCATCCCCGGCCTGGGCTTCACCATCGAGCCGGGCATCTACCTGCCCAGCTTTGGTGTCCGCTCGGAGATAGATGTGTACATGGCCCAGGAAGGCCCCGTGGTGACCACTGAGGTGCAGCGGGAGGTGGTAAGGGTACTGGGTTGAGCCAGTACTTGTGGTCCTGTCGCTACACCTCCACCACCGTGTTCTCCAGCGTCCCTATCTTCTCGATGGTTATTTGCACCACGTCGCCCTCTTTAAGGCTAAAGCTCTCTGGTGGGATGATGGCCGTGCCTGTGAGGACTACCGTCAGGTCGGGCACGGGGTTGTGGCGCTGGAGCCAGTCGGCCAAGTCGTCGCACTTGCGAGCCATCTGGGATGTGGAGGCGCTGCCACTGAACACCTGCTGGCCGTTGCGGAGGATGCGGCACTCCATGGCCAGGTTATGGGGGTTGCCGATGCTCTGGGCGGAGACCACGCACGGCCCAATGGCGCAGCAGTGGCGAAAGATCTTGGCCTGGGGCAGGTACAGGGGGTTCTCCCCCTCTATAGACCGACTGCTCATGTCGTTGCCTATGGTGTAGCCCACTATCTCGCCCCTGTACAGGACGAAGGCCAGCTCCGGCTCTGGCACGTTCCAGGTGGAGTCGGTGCGTATACCGATGGGCCCTCCCGGCCCGGAGCACCGCTCTGGCGTCGCCTTGAAGAAGATCTCGGGGCGCTCAGCGCCGTAAACCCGGGCATAAATGTCCGGCGTCTTGCTCTCTCGGCGCCGCTCCATCTCGCTGCTCTTGTAGGTCACCCCCACCGCCCACACCTCCGGTGGGTCCAGGGGCCGGTCCAGTCGCATGCCGGAGGTCCTGGCCTTGGAGGCCGTGACCAGCTTGTGCAGGTCCTCCGTCACCACCTCCTGGGACGAAGCCACCGCCCTGGTGGTCACCTCGTCCATGGGCATACCCATGACATGGGCTACCTTGAGAAGGTCGGCCAGGCCCTGGAGCTCTGGATTGGCAGCCGTCAGGTTGGTCACAACCCCCTCCTTCATCTCGGCCCCCAGCCAGCGGCTACCGTCGGGCTCTACAAAGCGGTAATAGCGCATAGGACTCCCTTCTTCCCCCTGTGATGTCGAACTGTGGAGCCTCTAGGGCTTGGGCTATCCTCTGCCCTTCTCCCACTCCCGGATGGGGTCCAGGTATGCCCTGGCCCCCGCAACCAGGAACTGGCTGGTGCCAGTGCACAGCCACTGGAAGCCCCGCTCCCGCCAGTACTTGTAATCGTTCACGTCCCTGGCGATGGTCCCCAGGGCTTTGCCTGCCGCCAGTGCCTCCTTGCTCAGCTTCTCAATGAGGGACAACACCTCTGGGTGGCGCGTCTGGCCGTGGAGGCCCAGGCTGGATGAGATGTCCGACGGACCGAAGAAGATGACGTCCACATGCTCCACGGAGACGATCTCCTTGATGTTCTTGATGGCCTCCAGGGTCTCCACCTGGATGGCCACCAGCGTTTCCTCGTTGGCCATCTTCACGTACTCGGCCGTATTGCCAAGGCCCCAGGCCGCCGCCCTGGTACCCGCCAACCCCCGCTTGCCGATGGGCGGGTACTTGACCGATGCCACCACCCGCTCGGCGTCCTCGCGGGTGTTAATCAGGGGCATCAGAACACCCTGGGAACCAGCGTCCATGAACTTCTGGATGACTTGCTGGGAGTTCTCGCCGATGCGCGTGATCACCGAAAGGTCGCGGAGCTCGGCGGCGCGGTACAGGTTCTCCGCCGTCTCAGGAGTAATCGAGGTGTGCTCGGCGTCCACAATGACGAAGTCCAGACCCACCAGACCAAGCAGCTCGGTCACGGTGGGGACCTGAAGGTTATGGAAGGCACCCACCACCGGCTCACCCCTCTTGATTTTCTCCTTCATGCGGTTCTTGCGCACATCTCCTCCTTGGACCATAGACAAGGTTCAGGGCATCCCACACTCTACCCTACAATTTCCGGGCAGTCAACGAGCGTGGTCTCGCCCTGGCCGTCGCCTGTTCCAGTGGCCTCCCGCACCGGTCGTGTGCTAGAATAGCCACCGTCGTAAAACGTGACGTCACACGGAGACTCCCGGAGGTTACGTGAAGGTCCACGAATACCAGGCCAAGAGCATCTTGGCCCAGAGGGGCATCCCAGTGCCTCAGGGTAAAGTAGCGGCTACCCCTGGTGAAGCCCGAGAGGCGGCGGCCAGCCTGGGGGGCAAAGCCGTGGTCAAGGCCCAGGTCCACGCCGGAGGCCGTGGCAAGGCGGGAGGTGTCAGGCTGGTGGCCTCGCCCCGGGAGGCGGAGACGGTGGCCGCGTCCCTGCTGGGCCGCAACCTGGCCACCCACCAGACAGGCCCCCAGGGTGTGCCGGTCCGGAAGGTGCTGGTGGAGGAAACCGTCCAGTTGGCGCGGGAGCTGTACGTGGCCATCTTGATCGACCGGGCCGCCCGCGGGCCAGTGGTCATCGCCAGCGAGGCTGGTGGGATGGACATTGAAGAGGTGGCCCTTCGCACCCCCGAGAAGATACACCGGGCGGTGGTGGACCCGGTGGTGGGCCTCCAACCCTACCAGGGCAGGAACTTGGCCTACGCCATGGGACTGCCCTCGGACCTGGTACGTCCCTTTTCCCAGCTCCTGGTTGACCTTTACCGGCTGTTTATGGAGATGGATTGCACTCTGGTGGAGCTGAACCCGCTGGGGGTGGCCCAGGATGGACACCTGTTGGCTGTGGATGCCAAGGTGGACTTTGAAGACGACGCCCTGTTCCGTCACCCCGAGCTGGAGTCCATGCGGGACCTGGAGCAGATGGACCCCCTGGAGGCCCGCGCCGTCCAGTTAGGCGTCTCCTACGTGAAGCTGGACGGCGATGTCGCCTGCCTGGTCAACGGGGCAGGGCTGGCCATGGCCACCCTGGATGCCATCAAGGGCGCCGGGTGGCAGCCCGCTAACTTCCTGGACGTGGGCGGCCGCGCTGATCAGGAGAGGGTGTTACAGTCCTTCCTCATCATCCTAGATGACACCAAGGTGAAGAAGATGCTGCTGAACATCTTCGGCGGCATCCTGCGGTGCGACATGGTGGCCTCCGCCCTGGTGCAGGCCTGGCGTGAGCGAAACAGCACCATACCCATCGTCGCCAGGCTGCTGGGCACCAACGCCGCCGAAGGCAAGCAAGTGCTGGCACAATCGGGCCTGTCCGTCACCTTCGCCGATACCATCGCCGAGGCCGCGGAAAAGGTGAAGGAGCTCCGTTAGGCCCGTAAGGGGGCGACCTTCCGCGGCGTTTAAGGGCGTGGAGGCTGGGACACAGCCAGCACTAACATGGAACAGCGCACTGTATCTACTAGCTTGCAATCCCTGACCGCTTCGGAGGATATATGGCCATTCTGGTGGACGAGAGCACTCGCCTGGTAGTACAGGGCGTGGGCAAGGAAGGCAGCTTCCACGCCGCCCGCTGCATGGAATACGGCACCCAGGTGGTGGCCGGGGTCACCCCCGGCCGGGGAGGACAATTCGTCAACGAGACCGTGCCTGTCTTCAATACCGTGGAGCAGGCCGTCCGCGAGACCGGCGCCAACACCTCCATCATCTTCGTCCCCGCCCCCTTCGCCTCGGACGCCATGGTGGAGGCTATCGACGCTGGCCTGCGCCTGGTCGTCTGCATCTCTGAGGGTGTGCCCGTCCACGATACCATGCGGGTGCTGCGGTACCTCCAAGGCAAGCCCACCCGGCTCCTGGGCCCCAACTGTCCAGGGGTCATCTCCCCGCCGGCCAGGTGCAAGGTGGGCATCATGCCGGGGGCCATCCACAAGCCTGGGCGGGTGGGGGTGGTCTCCCGCAGCGGTACCCTGACCTACGAGGCGGTCCACCAGCTCAGCCAGCTAGGCATCGGCCAGTCATCCTGCGTAGGCATCGGCGGCGACCCCCTCATCGGCAGCGACTTCGTGGACATTCTGAAGCTGTTTAACCAAGACCCGGATACCGACGCCGTGGTGCTGATAGGGGAAATTGGTGGGACCATGGAGCAGCAAGCCGCCGAGTACATCCAACGGGAGTTCAAGAAGCCCGTGGCGGCCCTGATAGTGGGGGCAGCGGCGCCTCCGGGGAAGCGCATGGGCCACGCCGGGGCCATCATCACCGGCGCCTCCGCCACGGCCTCGGCCAAGGTGGCCGCCCTGCGGGACGCCGGTGCCACCATCATACCTTCACCAGCGGAGATAGGCTCCACGGTGAAGCGGGTGCTGGCGAGGAGATAGGGAGGAGAGATGGTGGGGTGTGGTATAATCCCGCCAAGTTCTAGCTGGTATGCCGTCCAAACCGGAGCGAAAGGTTGGTTAGCAAGACCTCAGGCCGGGGCATAAGGGAGCGGCTAAGTGAGCTTCTGAAGGGTGACCTGGCGTTCCGAAGCGGCACTAACGGTTATCTACTCAATTCCCTCCACGCCTACGCAGCCCGCTTCCCTGGACCGTTACCTCGATACTTTGTGGAAGGCTTGTCTTCACCCGGAGAGACCCTTCTGGACCCCATGGCCGGCTCCGGAGTCAGCCTGGTAGAAGGGTGGACCCTCTGTCGTAACGTCATCGGCGTTGACCTGGATGATCTTGCTGTGCGTCTGTGTAAGGCCAAGACCACGGCGCTGGACCCTCAAGCACTTCGCCTTGCCGGCCAGCGGGTTGTTGATAACGCCCTGCTGCTTTCGTCCATGGGGGACCCGCTGGGGCAGGTCCTGGCGAGGTTCACCACACAGAGCAGGGACTTCATAGACTACTGGTTCACTCCCCAGGTCCAAAAAGAGGTCGCCGCCCTGGTCCTGGCCATACGGGAAGAAAGAGACCCTCAGTTGCGCCTCCTCCTTCAGGTACTCCTCTCTTCCATAATCGTCACCAAGTCCGGGGGAGTCTCCATGGCCCGAGACCTGGCCCACTCGAGACCCCACCGGGTGAGTACCAAGACACCTCGCAGCGCCATCAGAATGTTCCAAGGGCAGGTGCAGCGGGCGGTCCAAGCGTATGAACAGATAAAAGGCGTACCTACTGGAGATAGCGTGGTACTCCGTGGGGATAGCCGCTTCCTACCCCTGGCGTCCAACAGCGTTGACCTGATAGTTACGTCACCCCCCTACGCCAATGCCTTGGACTATGTAAGGGCCCACAAGTTCTCCCTGGTCTGGCTTGGAGAGCCCGTTGAACGGCTGAGCTCCCTGCGCGGCCATTACATAGGAGCCGAACGATGGAGGGAGATAGAGGGCGTCCTGCTGCCAGTGTCAGTCCAACGTACCGTCTCCGCCTTAGCTGCGAAAGACCCCCATAAAGGGAGAGTCCTGGACAGGTACCTCCGCGACATGACCCTGGTCCTGCGGGAAATGCATCGCGTTCTGCGGCCAGGTAGGGCCGCTGTTCTGGTGGTGGGACCCTCTGTGATGAGGGGCATACCCGTTGAGACACATATCCACCTGGCGACCATAGCCGAGGGGATAGGCTTCGATGTGGTAGGCATTGCACGCCGCCCGTTGGACCGAGACAGACGTATGATGCCGGCAAGGCACCAGAACAATGGGCACTCTCCCATCGAAAGACGGATCCACCAGGAGTTCGTGGTACTGCTGGCAAAGGGAGAGCCTTAGCTAGAGGGCCTGGAGCCGGCTTTGACTGATAAAGGCTACGATGCTGTGGTTGTCGGCGTAGGCGGCATGGGCAGCGCCACCCTGTACCACCTGGCCCGCCGCGGCCTCCGCGTTCTGGGTATAGACCGCTACGACATCCCCAACTCCATGGGCTCATCCCACGGCTATACTCGCATCATCCGCCTGGCCTACTACGAGCACCCATCCTACGTTCCCTTGCTGCGCCGCGCTTATGAGTTGTGGCGAGGGCTGGAGGACCGGTCGGGCCAGCGTCTCCTCTTCATAACCGGCTCCCTGGACATCGGCCACCAGGACAGCCGGCTGGTCCAGGGCTCCCTGGCCTCCTGCCAGACCCACCACCTGCCTCACCAGGTGCTCACCTCCGCCGAGCTGTGCCGTCGCTACCCGGGCTTCCACCTGCCGGAGGAGATGGTGGCCGTGTACCAGCCCGACGGGGGTTTCCTGCTCCCGGAACAATGCATCGTGGCCCATGTGGAAGGGGCCCTGGAGCACGGGGCGGAGGTCCACGGCCAGGAGCAGGTTCTGACTTGGGAGGTCACAGGCGGGGACGTCAGGGTGCACACCCACCGGGGCAGCTACAGGGCCCAGAGGCTGGTGGTTTCCGCCGGGGCCTGGGCGGGCAAGCTCCTTCCCGAACTGGCCCACCTTCTCTCGCCCGAAAGGCAGGTGCTGGGCTGGTTCCAGCCGGCCCGGCCAGCCCTCTTTCGGCTGGGGGCCTTCCCGGTGTTCATTCTGTCCGCGCAGGAGGGGATGTACTACGGCTTCCCCATCTACGGAGTGCCCGGCCTGAAGCTGGGCCTGTACCACCACCTGCGCCAGAGGGTGGACCCGGACCGCATGGACCGGGAGGTGTACCGCGAGGATGAGGAGGCGCTGCGGGCCTGCCTGCGCCGCTACCTGCCCAAGGCCAACGGCCCCGCCCTGACCCTCAAGACCTGCCTGTTCACCAACTCGCCCGACGAGCACTTTATCCTGGACCGTCACCCCAGCCTGCCCAACGTCTTCATCGCCGCAGGGTTCTCGGGCCACGGGTTCAAGTTCTGCAGCGTGGTGGGGGAGATCATGGCCGACCTGGCCCAGGGGATAGAGCCTCCCTACGACCTGGGCCTGTTCCGCCTGGACCGGTTCCAGGGCAACGCTCCAACCTCCGCGGCGGGATAGACTAGTACGCCACCCATGGGCTAAACTGTCCTTGCCTTCGACAGGCATATCTTTTGGGGAGCGCACCTGTGGTCCCGCCTGACAGCATCTTTGGCGTAGTGCCCACGTGGGTGGGTGTGTACCTGGCCCTGGCGGCCGGTATGGGGCTGGCCGGCTACCTCCTGTGGCGTCGGGTCATCCGACTGGTCCTGCTGGGCAAAAAGACCAGCCACCGCTTTGACCGGCCCCTGGAACGCCTGAAGGGGTTCCTGGTCATCGTCTTCGGGCAGAAGAAGGTCCTCCAGCGCCTCTCGCCCCGGGACCTAGCAGGCATCGGCCACGCCGTCATCTTCTGGGGCTTCCTCTCCTTCTTCCTGAGCTACCTTATCTTCATCTTCGGCGACTCGGCCTGGCCCCCCTTCTCGGAAAGGCTGCTCACCACGGCGGGGGTCAGGGTGTACAGCGCCTACCTGGACATCTACGCCGTGGCCATCCTGGCCGCCCTGGCCTGGGCCCTGGTGCGACGATGGGTGGTGAGGCCCCACCGCCTCAGCTTTGACCTGACCCGCCACTACGACGCCATCGTCATCGTGGCCTTCATCGGCTCCCTCATGGTGCTCACCCTCCTTACCGAGGCCTTCTACGTGGCCAGGGGCAGCGTCGGCCCGGCGGCCTCGGCCCCCGTGGGGGCGGCCCTGGGCCGGGCCCTGCGCAGCGCCGGCCTGGGCCCGGACGTCGCCAACACCATCCACGGCCTGGCCTGGTGGGCACACCTGCTGGTCATA
This sequence comes from Dehalococcoidia bacterium, assembly GCA_034432835.1. Lineage (GTDB taxonomy): Bacteria > Chloroflexota > Dehalococcoidia > Lucifugimonadales > DAOUBE01 > DAOUBE01. Next base: position 20,391 of record DAOUBE010000257.1, read on the forward strand.
CTGGGCTTCGGCATCTACATCCCCTTCTCTAAACACATGCACATGATGGCGGCGCCCATCAACGCCTACTTCCGCAACCTGAAGCCCCGGGGTACCCTGGCCCCCGTGCCCGACCTGGAAAAGGCGGAGCGCTTCGGCGCGGGACGGGTCCAGGACTTCACCTGGAAGGAGCTGCTGGACGGCTACGCCTGCGCCGTCTGCGGCCGCTGCACCGCCTCCTGCCCGGCCAACCTCAGTGGCAAGGTGCTCTCCCCCATGCACATCATCGAGGGCGTCAAGGAGCACCTGCTTCAAGTGGGGCCCCAGGTGGCGGCTGGGCGCGACCCCCAGGAGCAGAAGCCCCTCATTGACGGCACCATCTCCCAGGAGGCCATCTGGGACTGCGTCACCTGCGGCGCCTGCATGGAGGAGTGCCCTGTCACCATCGAGCACATCGACAGCATCATCGACATGCGGCGCTATCTGGTCATGGAGCGCTCCCAGATGCCCGAAGGCGCCCAGAACGCCCTCATGAGCATGGAGCAGCGGGGCCACCCCTGGCGAGGCACCACCTTCTCTCGCACCGACTGGGCCAAGGGGCTGGAGGTCAAGACCCTGGCCCAGCACCCCCAGGCCGAGGTGCTCCTGTGGGTGGGTTGCACCGCCGCCCTGGAGCAGCGCAGCCAGGCCATCGCCCGCTCCATGGTGCGAGTGCTCCAGAAGGCTGGGGTGGACTTCGCCATCCTGGGGGACGAGGAGACCTGCACCGGTGACCCGGCCCGCCGCATGGGCAACGAGTACCTGTTCCAGATGATGGCCCAGCAGAACATCCAGACCCTGAATCGCTACAACGTAAAGAAGGTGCTCACCCTTTGCCCCCACTGCTTCAACACCATCAAGAACGAGTACCCCCAGTTGGGCGGGAGCTACCAGGTGCTCCACTACTCGCAGTTCGTGGACCAGCTCATCCAGCAGGGGCGGCTTAAGCCCATCAAGATGGTGGAGGCCACGGTGGCCTACCACGACTCGTGCTACCTGGGCCGCCACAACGGTATATGCGAAGAGCCTCGGCGTATCGCCCGGGCCATCCCAGGGGTGAGGCTGGTGGAGATGGAGGGCCGGTGCCGCCAGCGCGGCTTCTGCTGCGGCGCCGGAGGCGGCCACATGTGGATGGAGGAGAGCCGCGGCAAGCGCATCAACCATCTCCGCACCGAGCACTTCCTGGAGACGGACGCCGACACCGTGGGGGTCTCCTGCCCCTTCTGCCTCCAGATGCTCCAGGAGGGCATCGAGGCCAAGGGCGTGGCCGACAAGAAGCAGGCCCGGGACCTGCTGGAGCTACTGGCCCAGAGCGTGGAGGGGGAGGAGGGCTAGCCCCTGCTACAATACAGATCCAGAGACGCTCTATGCAAGAAGGCCGTCGGCTGCGCGGGATCAGCGGGGAACAGGCCATAAGAGCTTTCGAAAGGCTTGGATACCAAAGGCGCAAAGGTAAAGGAAGTCACGTTAACCTCACTAAACCAAGGTAGCCCTAGGCTGACCATACCCCTACACCGTGAGTTAAGTGTTGGGCTACTTCGTCACGAAATAAGGAGAGCTGGGCTTACTGTGGAGCAATTCCTGGAGGCGTTGGGGAGGTAACATGGCCAAACGTGTGTTCGAGTACACAGTCATTCTCCATTGGGACCCTGACTACCAGGGTTTCTGGGCCGAGGTACCCGCTCTTCCTGGATGTGTTTCTCAAGGCAAGACCAAAGAAGAGGCGCTGGAGAATGTGAGAGAGGCCATTGAGCTGCACATTGAGGCCATGGAAGAGGATGGAGAGGAGGTGCCTGTGGAGGAATCTGCCAAACTGGTAGTTGAGGTATAGAATTTCAGGCCGGGTGGGAAGACAAAGACGCTAAGGGCGTGGCCGAAAAGAAGCAGGCCCGGGACCTGCTGGAGCTACTGGCCCAGAGCGTGGAGGGGGACAGACGAAGGGCAGAGTGAGGATTTCTAGCCCATGAAGTACTGGCTCGCCGTAGGCACAAGCGAAAACTGGAAGATCGCCTTCGACTTTGGTAACACATGGGGGCTCAAAGCGAAAGGACCCCCGGCTACGGCCTGGCAGCAAGTGGATATAGGCGATACTCTCCTCTTCTACGCGGTGTCACCGGTCAGGGGAGTTATCGGGTATGGAGCTATCAAGCAGAAATTGAAGCAGAACCAGCCCCTCTGGCCTGAAGAAGTACAGGCCGGTGAGGTCATCTGGCCCTTACGCCTTGTCTTTGAAGTAAAGTACTGCCTTCCCCCTGACCGCTGGGGACAAGACAGGGTGGTGGACGACCGTGTTAACTTCCGGGCGAAGTTGGGCTTCCGCCAGCTACCCCAAGAGATCGCCGAAGCAGTCCTTTCCTATTTTCGACCAGACTCCCAACCTACAGAGACAGACCTTTCGATACACCAACAGCTTATAGAAGCCATCCTAGACATCGGCCGGCTGCAAGACTACGTATGCAACAAAGAATACCCTATGGAGAGGGCGCGTCTAGATGTTGTGTGGCGGCGTGTACAACGATCGGTTCCTAATTATGTGTTTGAGGTACAGATAGGCGGCAACTTGTATCAAGCGCTAGCCAAGCTAAAGCATGCCCATGATATCTGGAACAGTAATATCTACCTTGTGGCTAGAAAAGAAGACAGGCCTAAGGTTGAGGAACTCCTATCTGGTACGTTCCACGAAATCAAGGGCACGCTGGTTGTGGTTGAAGAAGAGACCATACGCCGTTTAATTGAGCTTAAACGGGAGCTTCGCACCCTGGAAGCGCGTATGGGCCTGGCTCTACCCCCTTGACAACCCCTGCCTCTGGCGCGAAAATCGCGCGCCAGTTTGTTGGGGAGGTCAAGAATGGAGCAATTTGAAGGTAAGCGCATATGGGTTGTCTACATTCGGCAGATATTTGAAGGTTACTTCTACGTAGCTGCTAGCTCTCCTCAAATGGCCAGAAGGCTTGCCTGGGCACACTTTGCAGACGGACACGAGTTGAGAGGTCTCTGAAGCGATCCTGGATACCTGGTGGAGGTCCAGGGCACAGTAGAGCTGGAGAAAGTGGACGATGAGGGTGGGGTGGATGTAGATGAAGATGATCCTGAATTCCGGGATGTGCCTGATATTCCCTCTTGGATCTAACCTTACGGCTCATGACCATACCGAGTCATAAAATGCGTACCGGTGCCAAGATTG
>DAOUBE010000258.1:0-17601 GCA_034432835.1 Dehalococcoidia bacterium
CCTGGACTACAACACCCCAGCCCAGTATCTTACTAAGCACCACCCAGAACTGGTCCCTAAAATAGCCCGACTGTCTCATATGTACTGAACCAGTACACAACGTTGCCAGGACTTCCTCCCTCTGGTACAATATTTTTCGGCGTTTGACCCGGAGAGGTCGGCCTTTAAAGACAGCCCTGAGAGGCTGGCAAGGCGAGGAAACATGCCGCATACTGTGTCGTGTGTACTTACCCCTTGCCCGCCGGCGGGCAGGGGGTTTTTGTATGTCCTCTGCTGAGAAGCAGGTGATGGGCCCGGACGAGGTCCGGCGCGCCCTGGTGCGCATCGCCCACGAGGTGGTGGAGCGTAACAAGGGCGTGGAGGGGCTGCTCTTCGTGGGGCTCCGCACCCGGGGCGTCCCCCTGGCCCGCCGCCTGGCCCAGACCATCCGCGACTTCGAGGGCCAGGAGGTTCCTGTCGCATCCCTGGATATAAGCCTCTACCGCGACGACGTTCCCACCCGCGCCCGTCCCCTGGCCACCCCCACGTCCTTCCCCGTGGACGTTGACGGCAAGAAGGTGGTCCTGGTGGACGACGTGCTGTTCACTGGCCGCACCATCCGGGCCGCCCTGGACGAGATCATGGACTTCGGCAGGCCGCAACTGGTGCAGTTGGCCGTGCTGGTGGACCGGGGCCACCGGGAGCTGCCCATCCGCGCCGACTACGTCGGCAAGAACATCCCCACCTCGCGAGAGGAGCAGGTGCAGGTACGCCTGGTCGAGGTCGATGGCCGAGACGAGGTGGTGCTCATCAAGGAAGACCGAAGGTAGGGCTCCAAAGAGGAGGATCGGCATGACAACGTCCCGTCCATTGGAGGTCACACCGGTTCTGGAGCAGGCCATCCGCCAGGCCCCCGCCCGTAGGCATGTGTTGGACCTGGACGACTTCTCCCCCGCTGAGATAGAGATGGTGCTCCAGGTCACCGACGCCATGAAGGAGGTCCTGGGTAGGGAGATCAAGAAGGTGCCCACCCTGCGGGGCAAGGTGGTAGTCACCCTATTCTACGAGGCCAGCACCCGCACTCGCATCTCCTTCGAGGAGGCGGGTAAGGTGCTCTCGGCGGAGGTCATCAACATGACCTCGTCAGGGAGCAGCGTGGAGAAAGGGGAGTCGCTGCTTAACACCGGCCGTACCCTTCAGGCCATGGGCGCCGACATCATAATCATCCGGCACCCGCACTCCGGGGCGCCCCATTTCTTGGCCCGTCACTTGGAAAGGACATCGGTAATCAACGCCGGCGACGGCTGGCACGCCCATCCCACCCAGGCGCTGCTGGACCTGTACACCATCCGCCAGCGGCTGGGCCGCCTCCAGGGGCTGAAGGTGGTCATAGTGGGAGACGTGCTGCACAGCCGGGTGGCCCGCTCAGACCTGTGGGGGCTTACGGCCATGGGGGCACAAGTGGTGCTGTGTGGCCCACCCACGCTGCTGCCACTGAACACCGTGGCACCGCCTCCGGGCCACCCCTGGCGCCAGGGTTACCCCCTGCTATCGGTGAAGATGGAGACCGACCTGGATAGGGCCATAGAAGGGGCCGATGTGGTGATGGCTCTGCGCATGCAGAAGGAGCGTATGGAAGGCCAGGCTGCGCCGGTGCCCAGCCTGCGGGAGTACGCCCGGCTGTACCAGGTGAACGCCCAAAGGCTAAAGCGAGCTAAGCCCGGGGTGCTGGTGATGCACCCAGGCCCCATGAACGAAGGGGTGGAGATAAGCTCAGAGGTGGCCCACGGCAGCTACTCCACCGTGGAGGAGCAGGTGACCAACGGCGTGGCCGTGCGCATGGCCCTGCTGTACCTGCTGTCGGCACCCAGGGAGTGAAGACTTGCTCACCGGAGAGACAAGGCCCCTTCACCCACTCCCTCCCCGTGCGCTCCACTGTGGAGTGGGGACCGGAATGGCGAGAGATAGGCGCAGGCACCGGGAACCAAGGTCTGGGCCTTGGGGCGTTAAGGGCAAAGGTCGGGGAGATAGTCCCCTACAACCCAATTTGGTGGCCCTGACGGAGACCAGGGCCGGGAGGACCTCGTGAGAGCGATCCTGATCAAGGGGGCAAGGCTGATAGACCCGTCCCAGGGGCTGGACAGGGAAGGTGACCTGTTCCTCCAGGATGGGAAGATTCAGCCCACGCCCAAGCAGGTGCCCCAGGACTGCCAGGTGATGGAGGCCCGGGGGCTGGTGGCCTGCCCCGGGTTCATCGACCTGCACTGCCACCTGCGGGAGCCAGGCTTCGAGGAGAAGGAGACCATCGCCACAGGCACCCAGGCGGCAGCCCGGGGCGGCTTCACCACCGTCTGCTGCATGCCCAACACGGAGCCGCCCATAGACACCGCCGCCACAGTGGAGTTTGTGCTACGGCGGGCCAAGGAGACGGGCGCCGTGCGGGTGTACCCCATCGGCTGCGTCAGCAAGGGGCGGCAGGGCAAGGAACTGGCCGAAATGGCGGAGCTGGCCCAGGCCGGGGTGGTGGGGTTCAGCGACGACGGTAGCCCGGTGTACGACACGGCCCTAATGCGCCTGGCCCTGAGCTACAGCCGGAGCCTGGGCCTGCCCATTATGGACCACTGCGAGGAGCCCTCCCTGTCCAAGGGGGGCGCCATGCACGAAGGCTGGGTCTCCCACCGCCTGGGGCTGAAGGGCATCCCCGCCGCGGCGGAGGAGGCCATGGTGGCCCGGAACATCGTCCTGGCGGAGCTTACGGGAGGACACGTGCACATCTGCCACGCCTCCACCGCCGGCACGGTGGAGCTGGTGCGCCGCGCCAAGGAGAAGGGCCTGCCAGTGACGGCAGAGGTGTGCCCCCACCACCTGACCCTGACCGACGAGTGGGTGGCCGGGTACCGGGGTGATGGGAAGGGGGCCGGCCCCCTGGGTACCCTGGCTTACGATACCCGAGCCAAAGTGAACCCACCCCTGCGCTCCCGCCTGGACGTGGAGGCGGTGGTGCAAGGGCTGCGGGAGGGCGTGCTGGACTGCGTGGCCACGGACCACGCCCCCCACGATGTGGTTAGCAAGGAGGTCACCTTTCTAGAGGCGGCCAACGGCATCAGTGTGCTGGAGACGGCCCTGGGGTCCCTCATGGGCCTGGTCCACGGGGGCAAGATTTCCCTGCCGGTGCTCATTGAACGGCTGACCCTGGGCCCGGCCAGGGTGCTGGGGGAGCGGTTCCTGGAGTACGCCACCCTGAAACCCGGAACGCCGGCAGACGTGGTGCTCCTGGACCCCCACAGGGAGTGGGTGGTGGACGCCCGGCGGTTCGCCTCCAAGGGGAGGAACACCCCCCTGGACGGGATGACGCTGAAGGGCAAGGTGATGGCGACCATAGTCGAGGGCAGGGTGGTGTATCAGGAAGAGTCGCTGACGGAGAGCACCCAAAGAGGATGATGAGTCTCTAGGTCCATGGACTGAAGGTTATAGTCCCCCTTCTTAGGGAGGACAGGAGAGAGGTCCTACTTGAGAACGAGAGGATTGAGCCAGTGAACAGGTTGTCGGTAGGAGCAGGCAGTGGCAGGTAAGGCGTATCTGGTGCTAGAGGACGGGACGGTCTTCCAGGGGGAGGCCTTCGGGGCCGAGATCGAGACCTCGGGCGAGGTGGTGTTCAACACCAGCATGACGGGCTACCAGGAGGTGCTGACGGACCCCTCCTACGCCGGTCAGATAGTGGTGCTGACCTACCCCCTGGTGGGCAACTATGGCATCAACGCTCGGGACTTCGAGTCCCGCCAGGTACAGGTGGCGGGGTTCGTGGTGCGGGAGCACTCCACCACCCCCAGCCACGGCCTGAGCACCGGCACCCTCCACGAGTTTCTGGCTTCCCAGGGCATCCCAGGCATCAGCGGCGTGGACACCCGGGCCATCACCCGGCGCCTGCGCACCAGGGGGGTCATGATGGGCATCCTTGGCCACGAGTCGCCCGAGGCGGCCCTGGCCAGGCTCAAGGAGGTCCCCCAGTACGGTGACCAGGACTTCGTGCGAAAGGTGAGCACGGCCAGGGTGTACTCCTGGAACGGGGCCTCGGCACCTCCCCAGGAAGGGCGTTACCGCATACTGGTCAGCGACTGCGGCCTAAAGTACAACATCTTGCGCCTACTGCAAGCACGGGGCTGTGAAGTGGTGGCTGTACCCGCTACAGCCACTGCGGAGGAGATACTATCCCTGAAGCCCCACGGGCTGCTGGTGTCCCCCGGCCCCGGGGACCCTGCCCTGCTGGACTACATCGTGGAGAACACCAGGAAGCTGCTGGGGCGGGTGCCGGTCATGGGCATCTGCCTGGGGCACCAGATAGTAGCCCGAGCCCTGGGGGCCAGCACCTTCAAGCTCAAGTTCGGGCACCGGGGGGCCAACCACCCGGTGAAGGACCTGACCTCGGGGCGGGTGTACATCACGGCCCAGAACCACGGGTACGCCGTAGACGCAGACACGCTGAAAGGGGGCCTGGAGGCCAGCCACATCAACCTGAACGACAGTACGGTGGAGGGGCTGGTCCACCGGGAGCTGCCCCTCCTGACCATCCAGTACCACTCCGAGGCGTCGCCGGGGCCGCGGGACAACGAGTACCTTTTCGACCGGTTCCTGAAGATGGTGGCTGATGCCTCAAAGTGATGCAAAAATACCGACACAGCATTTTGATGATTGCGATACCAGCTGACAACCCTCGACATTGATCCCGAGCTTCTGGACCGTCGGCTGGAAAGTGGCCTGGTAGCTGCGACGGGCCTCATAATTGCCGAATTCCTGCAAGGAGTCCGGAACAGGTCTCACCCTGAAGAACTCACGGCCACCCTAGCGGGTCTCCCCTACCTTGGGGCCACCAAAGAGACGTGGACTCGTGCTGGGCAGCTAGCCTTTGAGCTGCACCAGCGGGGAGGAAGGCATCCTTCTGACAGACTGCCCCGTCGTCGCTCTGGCCCTGGCACACGGCCACCAGGTGTACGAACTAGAGGAGCACTGGCAGCGAGTGCCCAACCTGGGCGTGTATAGACCAAAGGGGTGAATGGTTACATGACAACAGTGGCCATGGAACAACTGGGCTGTACCCATGGGCAGCCTCCCTTGGCAAGGATGCGTCCTGGAGTGCTAGGATGGCGCCTGATCCAATCCCTCCCCACGGAGGGCTCTGACAGGAGGCTATCGTAGCTATGTTAGGCACTTTTCTTCTTGACCAGGGCATCGAACTGGACATCGACCGGGAGGTGGGGGACCTGCTGAGGGTTCTGGAGGAGGAGGTGGCCACCTTTTCCCATGAGGGGTACGGCTACAAGCTGTCCATTGGCAAGGTAGTGCTGGGCTCCCAGTGGCAGCTCCTGGTACACCCTGTGGACCTGAAGACGGGAGCCACATTGAACACCGCCATCGGTTACATCCTCATTCAGCAGAAGGAGGACGGGGTCCTGGACTTCCAGATCCCGCCCAGGTACGAGTGGCGAACCCTGGACACCATGAACTTTGACACCCAGGGGGACTACTTCACCAGCTTCCTACTGAAGCTGTTGAGCGCACTACAAAAGAGAAACCTGCTAGACCTGCCCTGGCCCTTGCCGGTGGCCTAGGGGGTACGCCGCAGAGAAGGCTGGGAGCACAGAGGGAGAGGTCGTCCTGAGGGAGTAGGTCGAAGGCTGACTGGGGCAGAAGCTCTGTCGGCCCTCCTGGCAAAAAGGCCGCCTTAGAACGACATGGGTGACTCCCCCGGTGCTCTCTAGCCTCCACCGTGGACCGGGGCCAGAGCTGGCAGCGGGCGCAGTGTCGGGATAGATTAGGAGGGGTTAAATGGCTGACAAGCCATCTAAGGTCCTGGTCATAGGCTCCGGCCCCATAGTCATAGGGCAGGCGGCGGAGTTCGACTACGCCGGCACCCAGGCCTGCAAGTCCTTGCGGGAAGAGGGTGTGGTCACCGTCCTGGTAAACTCTAACCCCGCCACCATCATGACCGACCAGGGCATAGCCGACATCGTGTACATCGAGCCGCTGACGGTGGAGGTGCTGGAGCGCATCATAGCCCGGGAGCGGCCCGATGGCATCCTGCCCACCCTGGGCGGCCAGACGGGCCTGAACCTGGCCGTGGACCTGGCCAAGGCAGGCGTGCTGGAGAAGTACGGGGTGCGCCTGCTGGGGACCCCCCTGGCGACCATCCAGAAGGCTGAGGACCGGGAGCACTTCCGCCAGCTCCTCCACGACATGGGAGAGCCCGAGCCCCCCAACATCACCGTCTCCTCCATGGAGGAGGCTTGGAGGGTGGGCCGGGAGATGGGCCTGCCCCTGGTGGTGCGCCCCGCCTACACACTGGGCGGTACAGGTGGCGGTCTGGTGCGCCGCTGGGAGGAGTTCGAGGAGGTGGTCAGCGGCGGGCTGACCCAGAGCCCCATCAGCCAGGTGCTGCTGGAGCGCTCCCTGGAGGGGTGGAAGGAACTGGAGTACGAGGTGATGCGGGATGGGGCCGACAACTGCATCACCGTGTGCAACATGGAGAACATCGACCCCATGGGTGTTCACACCGGTGACAGCGTTGTGGTGGCGCCCAGCCAGACCCTAACAGACAAAGAGCACCAGATGCTACGCTCGGCCAGCCTGCGCATCATCCGCGCCCTGGGCATCGAAGGCGGATGCAACATCCAGTTCGCCCTGCCGCCCCACCCCACGGTGGCCCGGGCCCTTAGCCACAACTGGGAGCCCGACGCCCCTTACTACGTCATCGAGGTGAACCCCCGTGTTAGCCGCAGCTCCGCCCTGGCTAGCAAGGCCACGGGCTACCCCATCGCCCGGGTGGCGGCCAAGATAGCCGTGGGCAAGCGGCTGGACGAGATCCCCAACGCCGTCACCCGCCGGACCCTGGCTGCCTTTGAGCCCGCCCTGGACTACTGCGTGGTGAAGATACCCCGCTGGCCCTTCGACAAATTCCCCTCGGCAGACCGCCGGCTGGGCACTCAGATGAAGGCCACAGGCGAGGTCATGGCCATAGACCGTACCTTTGAGGCGGCGCTGCAAAAGGCGGTGCGGGGCCTGGAGCTGGGGGGCCGTTCCCTGCTATGGGAGCCCGCAGACTGGAGCAAGGGAGAAGGCCCCATCCTGGACCGGCTGCCCCTGTACCCCAACGACCTGCGTCTGTGGGCCATCATGGCCGCCCTGCGCCGGGGGGTGGACCCCCAGGAGATCGCCCGGCGCACCCTGATAGAGCCCTGGTTCATCTACGGTATGGGGCGCATAGTGGAGATGGAGCGCAGGCTGCTTTCAGAGCACCTGACCCCGGAGCTGATGCGCCAGGCCAAGCGTATGGGCTTCTCCGACGCCCAGATAGGCACCCTGGCGGACATGCTGCCGGAGCAAGTGAGAGCGCGGCGCAAGCAATGGGGCATAAAGCCCGTGTACAAGATGGTGGATACCTGCGCCGCCGAGTTCGAGGCGGTGACCCCCTACTTCTACAGCACCTACGAGCAGGAGAACGAGGCCGCTCCCCTGGACAAGCCCAAGGCCCTGGTCATCGGCAGCGGGCCCATCCGCATAGGCCAGGGCATAGAGTTCGACTACTGTAGCGTCCACGCCGCTTGGGCCCTCCAGGAGGAGAAGGTCAAGAGCATCATGGTCAACTCCAACCCGGAGACGGTCTCCACGGACTTCGACACCAGCGACCGGCTGTACTTCGAGGCCCTGGACGAGGAGAGCGTGCGGGACATCCTGGAGAACGAGGCGGGGGACGAGGCGCCGCCGCCCTCGGTGGTCCAGTTCGGCGGGCAGACGGCCATCAACCTGTCCCAGTCCCTGGCCAGGGCGGGAATGCCCATCCTGGGCTCCAGCGCCGAGGCCATAGACATCGCCTCGGACCGGGAGAAGTTCGAAGAGTTTATGCACCATCTGGGCATCCCCATGCCCCCCGGGGCCGCTGTCACCTCCATCGAGGAGGCCATGAGGGTGGCGCAGACCATAGGCTACCCCGTGGTGGTACGGCCCAGCTATGTCCTGGGGGGACGGGCCATGGAGATCGTCCACACCCCCACGGAGCTGGTTAGATACCTCTCCCTGGCCACGGAGGTGGGCAGTGGCCGCCCCATTCTCATCGACAAGTACCTGGAAGGCAAGGAGTGCGAGGTGGACGCCGTCTGCGACGGGGAGGAGGTGCTCATCCCCGGCATCATGGAGCATATCGAGCGGGCGGGTGTCCACAGCGGCGACTCCATGGCCATATATCCAGGCCTGAACCTGACCCAGCAGGAGGTGGACACCCTGGTAGAGTACACCCAGAGCATCGGGCTGGCCCTGAAGGTCAAGGGGCTGATGAATGTCCAGTTCGTCATATTGGGGGGGAACCACTACCGCAGCCCCTGGTCGCCGGGCGATGGCTCCCAGGAGACTACGGTGTACGTGCTGGAGGTAAACCCCAGGGCCAGTCGCACGGTGCCCTTCATCTCCAAGCTCACGGGCGTACCCATGGTGAAGCTGGCCACCAAGGTGATGATGGGCAAGAGCCTGCGCGAGCTGGGGTACCAGGGCGGCCTATGGAAGAAGCAGCCCGTGGTGGGCATCAAGGCCCCGGTCTTCTCCATGGCCAAGCTCATAGGGGTGGATACCTACCTGGGGCCGGAGATGAAGTCCACCGGCGAGGTCATGGGGGTGGACCGCACCTTCCAGGGCGCCCTGGCCAAGTCGCTGATAGCGGCCGGCCTAAACCTATCGCCGGGCGCCTCGGTGCTGCTGAGCGTGGCCGACCGGGACAAGGCCGAGGCCACCACCCTGGTGAAAAACCTGGCCCAGGCAGGCTGCCGCCTCTACGCCACCGAAGGCACGGCGGCCATGATCCAGGCCCTGGGAATACCCGTCACCATGATTACCAAGAAGCTGGGCGAAGGCCACCCCAACGTTCTGGACGTCATCCACCACCGCATCGTCAACGCCGTGGTGAACACAGTGGAGGAGACGGCGGTGGCCCTGCGGGACGGGTTCCAGATACGCAGGGCGGCGGTGGAGCGACGCATCCCTTGCTTTACCTCCCTGGACACGGCCCGGGCGGCGGTGGAGAACCTCCTTATGGGCCAGAGCAGCTACAGCATCATGCGCCTGGACGAGTACCTGCGGGCCGAGAAGGGGAGGTAGGGGGCCGGCACGCCTACTGCCTCCGGGGTACCGTGGCCCTGGCATGGGTGTTGGGGCCGTACTTTATGTACTGCCCGTGAAGGACTGGCACAGCCATTGACCGGGGCATAGGGCGTTGTTAGAATGGTATTACTTCGGGCTGAAGGATTATGTTCGTTATCGGTCTCACGGGGGGCATTGGCGCGGGCAAATCAGAAGTAGCCAGGACCTTGCAGGATTTGGGAGCGGTGCTCATCAACGCCGATGCCATAGGCCATGAGACCTATCGGCCAGGCACCCAGGGATGGCGCGAGGTAGTGGAGGCCTTCGGAGAGCAGGTCCTCCAGCCCAGCGGCCTGATAGACCGCAAAAGACTCGGCTCCATCGTCTTTAACGACCCACAGGCAATGGCAAGGTTGAATGCCATTGTCCACCCCAAGATGCGCCAGGCCATGGAGCGGCGGCTTCAGGAGCTGGAGCAGTCCGGCACCCAGGTGGCGGTGCTGGAAGCCGCTATCCTCATCGAGGCTGGCTGGACTTCCCTAGTGGATGAGGTGTGGTCAGTGGAAGCCCCGGAGCCTGTGGTAGCGGAGCGACTGGCCAGGCGCAACGGCCTGACCCGGGAAGAGGTCAGGCGCAGGATCGCGGCCCAGATCTCGGCGGCCGAAAGGGCCAGCAAGGCCCAGGTGGTTATCGAGAACTCGGGGACCGTGGAGGAGCTGAGGGCCAAGGTCCGGCGGCTCTGGGACACCAGGGTGAAAGGAAGGATTACTCAACAATGACCAGGAACGATAACGGCTCCTACCACGAGTACGCCATCGAGGAATACATTGTAAAGAATGAGCCATTCTACATCCCCCTGGGCGACGAGGTAAACCTCTTCGAGGCCGCCTACTCCCAGAAGCTTCCCGTGATGCTCAAGGGGCCCACAGGGTGTGGCAAGACCCGGTTCGTGGAGTACATGGCCTGGCGCCTTTCCCGGCCCCTGACGGTGGTGCGGAGGCGCTCCAAGGCCGAGGAGAACGGCCATAACCTGCCCCTGGTGACCATAGCCTGCCACGAGGACCTGACGGCCAGCGACCTGGTGGGCCGGTACCTGCTGGAGGCCGAGGGAACCACCTGGATAGATGGCCCCCTGACCCGGGCCGTCAAGGCGGGCGGCATCTGCTACCTGGACGAGATCGTGGAGGCCCGCAAGGACACCACGGTGCTCATCCACCCCCTGACAGACCACCGGCGCATCCTGCCCGTGGAGAAGCGGGGCCAGGTGATAGAGGCCCACGACGACTTCCTGCTGGTCATCTCCTACAACCCGGGCTACCAGAGTGCCCTAAAGGACCTTAAGCAGAGCACCCGGCAGCGTTTTGTCGCCATCGAGTTCAACTACCCCGTACCCGCGGTGGAGGCGCAGATCATCCAACGTGAGAGCGGTGTGAGTGCGGAGCAGGCCGCGGCCCTGGCCAAGCTGGGCCAGAAGGTGCGCAACCTCAAGGAGCACGGCCTCCAGGAAGGGGTGAGCACGCGGCTGCTCATCTACACCGGCAAGCTCATCGCTCAGGGCATCCCGCCACGGCGCGCCTGCCAGGCCTCCGTGGTGTGGGCGCTCACCGATGACCCCGAGGTCCAGAGGAGCATTGAGGAGGTTGTCTCATCCATCTTCGAGTAGATGGCGCCTCTAACAGCGACCCTACCGTGGATGCCATACGCCGAGTCCTGGCGGCTCGCCAGAAGCAGCCCCTGAAAGATACCGGGCTGGTGCCTGCCGCGGTCCTCTTCCCCCTGTACCTGAAAGAAGGTCAGCATACCGTCCTCTTTCACCAGCGGACCAAGCAGGTGGCCCACCACAAGGGAGAGGTCTCCCTTCCCGGTGGCGCCAGGGACCCCCAGGACGAAAGCCTCTGGCACACGGCCCTGCGGGAGGCCCACGAGGAGATGGGCATCCGCCCTGAAGACGTGGCCTTGGTGGGGGAGATGGAGCCGGTGACCACCCGCACGGGCTTCCTGGTACACCCCTTCGTGGCTACCATCCCCTACCCGTACCCCTTCCGCGTGAACCCGGTGGAGGTGGCCCAGATCCTGGAGGTGCCGCTGAAGGCGCTCCTGGATAGAGACAACTGGAGGGAAGAGGTGGTCTGGCTAGACGGCCAGCCCGTAAGGCAGTATTCTTATGCCTATGGCTGCTACCTGATATACGGTGCCACGGCCAAGATCGTGCGCCAGTTCCTGGAGCGTACCAGGGGCGCCCTCGCCGAAGGAGACACGGGGTGGAAGGACAAGAGCTCAGGGATATAGAAGAGGCCCTCAAGAAGCTGCCTCTGGCGGTGATCGACGAGTACCGCGCCGCCAGCGAAGTCATGGGACAGATCATGGACGGGGAGGAGATGGTCCTCTGGGCCAAGGAGGGCCTGGTACTGGCCACGGACAGCCCCCGATCGTGGGAGCCTGCGGTGGAGTACTTCAAGGCCAGCCCGGCGGTGGCCCGTTACCTGCCCCTGCCCGCGTTTCTCCAGTGGGCCCACTGCGGCAGCTATTTGTGCCAGGAATCGCCAGCCCTGGCGGTGGCCTACTTCCGGGCCAGCCCGGAGATGGTGGGCAACCTGCACCCCCAGTACATCCCCAAGTGGGCCAGTCTGGGGCGCAGCCTCTACAAAGGCACATGGAAGTCGGTGACTCTGGCCTCGCGGTTCTTCGAGGCCAGCCCTCCCCTGGCCAAGAGCATCCCCTTCTGGGACATGGAGCTCTTCGTGGTGGTGCTGGAGGCCCTATCCTTCAAGTCCTACGACATGGCCATGGACTGCCTGGCCATGGGCCCGGAGGTGCTGGCCCGCATGGGCAAGGAGCGGGAGGGCTTCCTCAACTTCGCCCGTGCCCTGGTGGAGACCAACTGGCGGGAGGTCCGGGTCTCCTTTGAGGTGGCCAGCAAGGCCATCTTCGCCGTGGAGGAGAACCAGAGGGGACGCTTTCTGAAGCTGAGCGAGGCGCTGACCCGGGCTGGCTATAAGGACGCCGCCAGCTTTCTCAGCGAAGGCGCCCAGGCTATGAGCCGCGTCAGTCCCAGCACTCACAAGAGGCTCCTTGACCTGTGCGAAAACATGCTGCCTCTGTGTCCAGAGGCTGTTCCTGCCTTCCTGCGCAGCCTGCCCCAGGTGCTGGAGCGTATCAGCAGCAACCAGCTCCCTAACTGGTTCCAGCAAGGCATGCAGCTCCTCCAGGAGAACCCCGAGGGGGGCCTGGCCTTCTTCAAGCTGGAGTCGGTGACGGCGGAGCGGGTGTTGGAGTCCCTCTCCTCCAGTCTGGAGCTGGAGCGGGTGTCCGAGGTGCTGCGGCTGTACTGCCGCGCCCTGTCCGGTGCCCGCATCGAGGTCCAGAGCACCCGGGAGCTGGTGAGCAAAGGCATCGGCTGGGTGAACGAAGCCGTGGCCTCCACCGATGGCACCAGGGTCTTCCTACCTCCGGTGGTGGACCGCTATCCCAGCAAGCGAGACAACTTCGCCTGGTTCAAGGTAGTGGCCACCCACCAGGTGACCCACCTGGAGTTCGGCAGCTTCGACTTCTCCTTTGACCGCCCGGCCACCGTCTTCAAGGACTGGCGGCCCCTGTGGGAGGCCCGGAACAGGAAGGGGTCCAAAGGCTCGGAAGTGGTGGAGAGCAACGGCCAGGGAGACAACCGCTGGCTTACGGACATGGCGCGTCTGTTCAGCCTGATGAAGGACCGCCAGCTTGCCCAGGACATCTTCAGCGTCTCCGAGGATGCCCGCCTGGACCACCGGGTGAAGGCCGAGTACCGGGGCATTGTGAAGGACTACCAGCGGGTGGAGTCCGAGTCCCTGAAGGAGCGGCCCCCCATCCACGAGATGCCTTTGCAACAGGCCATGGTGGAGCTCCTCATCCGCATCAGCCTGGGGCAGAGCCGTAACCTGCCGGTGCCCAAGGATTACCAGAAGGAAGCGCGGATGATGGCCCGCATCCTCCGCCGACTGTTCAAGCCCTCCACCACCGTGGAGGACGCGGCAGAGGCCACCCTGCGCCTGTACGCCATCATCTCCAGGCTGCCCAACCAGCAGGTCCCCGAGGGCCAGTGGCAGTCGGAGGACTTCGACCAGGAGGACGGCGAGGATTACTCCGAAGAAGAGCTGGAGCAGATGCTGTCCCAACTGGGCGAGGGTGAGGGAGAGGACGATGAGGCGAAGGAGACGGAGGAGGAGAGCTACCAGTCGCCCAAGCAGGTGGACTACCGCGGTGACTTCAAGCCGGAGCTGGTGCAGCTCTTGGCCAAACTCCGAGAGAAGCAGGCCGAGGGCCAGGGCAAGCCCCTGTCCCAGGAGGTGATGGAGCAGCTCCTCCAGGAGAGCGCAGACCTGGCCGCCGAGGCCGGCCAGCTAGCAGGGTCGGTGAACCTATTCGCCCACAACCTGATGAAGGAGGCGGGGGTACCACCCCCCCAGTCCACCCCCGGCCAGGGGCACGGCCCCATCGCCCACGAAGAGGAGTCGGGCGGGCCCCTGGAGGCCAGGGAGCCCAAGACCTACGTCTATGACGAGTGGGACTTCCGGGCCGCCGACTACAAGCCCCGCTGGTGCATTGTCCGGGAGAAGATCATGGACGCGGGGGACATCCAATTCTATAACGATACCCTGCGCAGCTACGCCTCCCTAATGGAGGAGATACGGCGCCAGTTTGAGCTGGTGATACCCGAGAGCTTCCGCAAGATCCGACGACTGAAGGATGGCGAGGACCTGGACCTGGACGCCATTATCGAGGCCAGCGTGGACCGGATGATAGGGATCACGCCCTCGGAGAAGGTGTACTGGAGACGAAACAAGATAGAGCGGGACGTGGCCGTGGTGTTCCTGCTGGACATGAGCGCCTCCACCGCCGAGGCCATAGACGACGGGAGGCACAGCGGCGATAGCTCCAAGGCCCCCGATGACCCGGTGGAGTACATGATGTGGCTGCGTAACCGCCGGGAGGGAGCGCTGCGCAGGCATTACAAGCGCATTATAGACCTTGAAAAGGAGAGCACAGCGCTACTCATCCAGGCCCTGGAGTCCATAGGTGACTCCTACGGCCTGTACGGCTTCTCCGGCTACGGTCGGGAGAACGTGGAGTTCTATGTCATCAAGGACCTGGAGGAGCCCTTCTCCGACCGCGTCAAGAGGCGGGTGGACAAGATCACCCCCCTGCACGCCACGCGCATGGGCCCGGCCATTCGCCACGCCACCTCCAAGCTGGCCAAGCAGGAGGCCAAGACCAAGATCCTGTTCCTTATCAGCGACGGCCGCCCCCAGGACCGCGGCTACAGCCGCGAGGGCGTGGAGAAGGAGTACGCCGTCCACGACACCCACATGGCCCTGGTAGAGGCCCGCCGGCAGGGCATCACCCCCTTCTGCCTAACGGTGGACAAGGCCGGCCATGACTACCTGAAGGCCATGTGCGGGGACATGGGCTACGAGGTTTTGGACGACGTGTGGCAACTGCCCAGGCACCTGCCCCTGCTTTACCGCCGGCTTACGATATAGCTGTTCGCTCTGACTCCTGTGTTATGATAGCAGCGAGATGTCCGTTTATATCAGCCATAGCACTAGCCCTTGGGAACTAGCTCATGTATATCTGCTGGCAGAGAAGGCTGCCCAGCAGAGATTAGAGCCCTTTGTTCCCGATCGTCAATGGAATCCGGTGGAGGATGTCCCAAAAAGAATTCTTGACCAACTCTACCGAGCCGATTCCTTGGTGCTCTTCGCCACTTCTTTTGGACAACACTTAGAATGGGTTAACAGAGAATTGCAACATTATCCTCAAAATAGGCCAGTGGTAGCCTTGGTTGAGTCAGGTATCACACTCCAAGGAATTCCATCCGAAAACATTGTCTTCTTTGACAGAAACGAATTAGGCGAAGCAATATACCAACTTACAAACTATTTGCAAAAACTGCGTCTTGATAAGGAGAATAGACAGAAATTAGCGGCCTTGGCAGTGGGAGGTTTGTTATTCCTTTTGTTTCTTGCTACTCGCCGTCAGGGAGACAGCTAGCCATGAGCACGACTAGGTTGAGCTCCAAGTTCTTCTCCGATGAGGATGAAAACAGAACCTTCACCAGACAGGTAAGATCTCTGCAAAGGAAGTACATTTGGCCCGAAGATATAGACGATGTCTTCAGACACTATCGCCCTAACGAGGCTCAAATCCTGGACATCGTCAGATTTCTGTCAAACCACTCTTACCTCATAGCAATTTTGCTGGATGCGGTACCACATATTCGTGAGGTGTTTGGCGAAGCACCTCTTCACCTTGAGCTTGACATAGACCCCGAAAGTGGCTTTGAAGAGCTGTTTGCTCTTATCTCTGTGAGAGATACTCCTGAGAAGGCTCTTGAATTAGAGAGCTTCTTCGATAAGCGATGGTTTCTTGGGACTGTGGGGCGTACAAGAAACCGACTCAATTTCAAAGCGACCATACTGTAGAATGAGTCCGTTTAACTGGCTACTGTATTTAGATGTTGCAGACTATTTATTGTCACGCACTTTAGAGGAGTACTGCCGTTCTGCTATCAGCCGGGCATACTATGGGGTGCATGGTGTCATCAAGGCTCAATTAGAGGCTCGCGGACTATCCTTTCGGCGAAGGAGAGATAGTAAGAAAGCGGTAATCAACTGGCTCAAAAGCCAGCGAGACGATCATGCTTTGGTGAAGCTAGGCGTAGAACTAGACCGTCTTCTGGCAGAACGGAATGAAGCTGACTACGACACAAATAAAGTGTTTTCCTACACGCAGGCGCAGATATCCATTGCTCGCGCCCGGAACATACAAACCGGTATTAGTCGAATTTAGCCTTACCTGCTTCGCAAAAGGCGGGCCAGCTCCACCAGCACCATAGTCACCGTGCGGCGCTTGATCACCTCCCGTCGGGCGGGCAGCCGGGAAGAGACGTGCCTTATGGTGTCGTTCATGGAGATGGCGGTGAAGACCGTGCCCACGGGCTTGCCCTCCATCTCCGAGGGGCCAGCCACGCCGGTAACGCCGATGCCCAGGTCGGCGCCCAGGCGGTCCCTGGCGGCCTGGGCCATGGCCTCGGCCACCTCCTGGCTGATGGCGCCGTACTTCTGGATAAGGCTGGCTGGCACCCCGGAAAGCTCCTTGACCTCGTTGGTATAGCTGACGATGCCGCCTTTATAGTACTCGGAGCTGCCGGGCACGTCGGTGATGGTGCTGGCCAGGAGGCCGCCGGTACACGACTCCATGGTAGCCAGGGTCAGCTTGTGCTGCTTGAGGAGGGCTCCCACAGCCTGCTCCGGGGTCTCGTCGTCGTAGCCCCAGATGTAGGGCTCTAGGGCGGCGCGGATGGCCTGGTCCACGGGGCGAAGGAGCTCCCGGGCCGCCTCCTCGGTCTCCGCCCGGGCGATGAGGCGCAGGTGGATGCCGTCGGGCTTGGCGTAGATACCCAGGTAGGGGTTCTCCTTGCCAAAGAAAGGGGACACCAGCTCGCCAACGGCGGCCTCCGTCAGTCCCAGGGTCTTGATGGCGCGGGTGACGATGACCTGGCCCTTGAAGCGCTCTTGAAGTCTGGGGAAGACCCAGCCCTCCCACATCTCCTTGACCTCGCCGGGGGGTCCGGGCATGGAGACAATGATGCGGCCCTCCTTCTCCACCCACCAGCCCGGGGCGGTGCCTCGCGGGTTGGGGATGGCCCTGGCCGAAGGGATGAGGGTGGCCTGTTTGATGTTGGAAGGGGGCATGGGGATGCCTCGGCGGCGGAAGATCTCCTCCAGGTTGGCCAGCAAGGCGGGGTCCACCTTCATCTCCTCACCCATCAGCCGGGCGATGCTCTCGCGGGTGAGGTCATCCTGGGTGGGGCCCAGGCCGCCGGTGGTCACCACCAGTTGAGAGCGGCGGAAGGCCCGGCCAAAGGCCTCCACCAGGTGGTCTATATCGTCGCCCACCTGGGTGATCCATTGGACCTCGAACCCCAGCCTGGGCAACTGGGAGGCGATGTAGGCCGCGTTGGTGTCCACCAGCTCTCCCATGAGCAGCTCGCGGCCAATGGAGAGAATCTCAGCCTTCATAGTCCTACCCTCGTCACTGTCAGTCCCGTCTCCAGGGCTTAGTACACAACATTCCTGTACCCAAAGGCAAGATTGAAATCCCTCACCCCCTCAGCCCCCCTCCCTCATGAAAGGAAGAGGGGGAGGAAGGGTACCTGGGGCGGTCCCCCAGGCACCTGGCGGGGCCCCGCCCCCCGGACCCCGACGTGATAACCATCGTGCAATAACCCCCGGTACCGGAGGCCTCGCCATGCAGCACAACCAGGACCCGTGGGGCAACGGCCTATTATACCCAATGCCGCATAGTCCCGTCGTATTCCCTGCAGGCAGAGGGAAGGTGTGTCCCAGCATGGACGCCGTGGTCTCATGCAGGGCTGGTATTATAACCCGCGCCCGTTGCCGGTTGACCCGCCCATAAGGGCACACCCCCGCGGAGGGTGCGGGGGTGTATAGGGAGCGAAGGATA
>DAOUBE010000259.1:0-7620 GCA_034432835.1 Dehalococcoidia bacterium
CCTGGACTACAACACCCCAGCCCAGTATCTTACTAAGCACCACCCAGAACTGGTCCCTAAAATAGCCCGACTGTCTCATATGTACTGAACCAGTACAATAGGTTGACCTTTTCAAGGTTTGACGCTAGTCTTAAGAAGGGGAAGGGTTTTGGCGGCTGCAGTCGGACAGATACCTCTCAGTCCCTCTTTTTCCCAACCGCCTCCACACCCAACACTGCGGTGGAGGGCCAGGGAGGGTTTTGCGTTTTCCAGGTTTTTCACGTATCATTAGAGCGGGAGTCTGATGTGGCCAGAGCAGGCCCAATCCGTCCCCAAGAGCGCAAGGGAAGAGATACAGTTTGATGTTCAAAAGAAACGCTTTTATTTATCTGCTCATAGGCGTGGCCGTTATCGCCATTTTCTTCACCATAATTCCAAGCTTGGGTGGAGGAGAGGAGAGAGGGCTCAGCGATGTGGTCAAGATGGCCAAGGCCGGGCAGATCAGTGAGATCGTGGTGGAGGGCGACAAGCTCAACGTAACCCTCAAGGATGGCAAGACCTTCACCACACGTAAGGAGGAGGGTACCAGCATATACGACATCCTGGCCAGCGCCGGGGTGGATGTTGGAGCCAGCGATATCAAGATATCGGTGAAGGGCTCCAGCAGCTTGAGTAACTTCTTCAACATATTTATAAACTTCCTACCATTGATATTTTTTGGTGCCTTGCTGCTGTTCATGATGCGGCAGGCCCAGGGGAGCAACAGCCAGACCATGAGCTTTGGCCGCAGCCGGGCCAGGGTCTTTGTAGGGAACCGTCCTACGGTAACCTTCAGCGACGTGGCCGGCGTAGATGAGGCCAAGCAGGAGCTCCAAGAGGTTGTGGAGTTCCTGAAGTACCCCGAGCGGTTCCTGGCCCTGGGGGCTAAGATACCCTCCGGCGTCTTGCTGGTGGGGCCCCCTGGTACGGGCAAGACCCTGCTGGCCAGGGCCGTGGCCGGCGAGGCCGGCGTGCCTTTCTTCTCCATCAGCGGCAGCGAGTTTGTGGAGATGTTCGTTGGCGTGGGGGCCGCCCGTGTGCGCGACCTCTTCGACCAGGCCAAGCGTAACGCCCCGTGCATTGTCTTTGTGGATGAGATAGACGCCGTGGGCAGGCACCGCGGCGCCGGCCTGGGTGGGGGCCACGACGAGCGGGAGCAGACCCTGAACCAGATCCTGGTGGAGATGGACGGCTTCGATAGCGGCACCAACGTCATCGTCATCGCCGCCACCAACCGGCCCGACATCCTGGACCCGGCCCTGCTCAGGCCCGGCCGGTTCGACCGCCGGGTGGTGCTGGACCTGCCTGACCTGAACGGCCGGCAGAGGATCCTGGAGGTCCACTGCCGGGGCAAGCCTCTGGCGCCCGACGTGAACCTGACCACCATCGCCAAGCAGACCCCGGGCTTCAGCGGCGCCGACCTGGCCAACCTGGTCAATGAGGCCGCCATCCTGACGGCCCGCCGCGGTAAGAAGCTGATAACCCTCCTGGAGATGGAGGAGGCTATAGACCGCATCCTAGCCGGGCCCGAGAGGAAGAGCCGTATCATCAGCGCCAGGGAGAAGGAGATGACGGCCTACCACGAGGCCGGACACGCCCTGGTAGCCCGCATGCTGCCCAACGCCGACCCCGTCCACAAGATATCCATCGTGGCCAGGGGTATGATGGGCGGTTACACCCGCCTTCTCCCGGCCGAAGACCGCTCCCTGTGGACCAAGGCCCAGTTTGAGGATATGATGGCCACGGCCATGGGTGGCAGGGTGGCCGAGGAGTTGGTGTTTAACGAGGTTACCACCGGTGCCAGCAACGACCTGGAGCAGGCCACCAAGATAGCCCTGCGCATGGTCAAGCAGTACGGCATGAGCAAGAAGCTGGGGCCACGCACCTTCGGGAAGCGCGAGGAGTTGGTGTTCCTGGGCAAGGAGATCGCCGAGGAGCGCGACTACAGCGACACCATTGCTCAGGAGATCGACCAGGAGGTCCATGAACTGGTCCATACGGCCTACCAGAAGGCTATGGACATCTTGACCACCCACAGGGACAGGCTGGAACTGCTGGCCAGGTACCTGGTTGAGCACGAGACCGTGGAGGGCGAGGAACTGGAGCAGCTTTTCCAGGGGGTCTATCCCAAGAAGGAGCCCCTGGTAGCCCAGCACAGGTCGGAGATGGCTTCTCCTAAGGAGGCTCCCCAGACCAAGCCGGCTAACGCTCCCGCTCCCATCAACCCCTTGGAGCGGCCGAAGCCCGCAGCCGAAGAGAGCGGCGGCTAGGCCCCCTCTTCCCCCTTCCGGCCTTGCATGGTTGTCTTCTGACATCGTATAGTCAGTCCAATCACTGAAGACTCCCCAGAGACAGGATGGTCAGAGGAAAGAAACAGCCAGAAGAACGATACCGCCACTACTGGAAGCAAGAGATAGACAGCGCGCTCCTCTACTACGCGCTGGCTAAGTCCGAGAAGGACCCCCAGCGGGCGGAGACCCTGAGGGAGATGGCGGACATGGAAGTAAAACATGCCGCCTACTGGGCCTCCAAGCTGGGGATAGAGCAGCCAGACATCCAGTCCCAGCGCCCCGGCCTCCGGACGCGTATCCTCATCACCCTGGGACGCTGGTTCGGCACCAGGAGGGTCATCCCCCTGATGCTCCGGGATGAGTACCGGGGCATCAATGCCTACTTGTATGAGCCCGCGGGGGTCGCCCTGGTGGAGGACGAGCGCCACCACGCCCAGGCCCTGGAGGGGCTGGTCAACGGCAGGTCCCTCCAGGATACCCTCAGAGCGGAGCGGCGCCACCGGGGTGGCAACAGCGGCAGCTACCGCGCCGCGGTGCTGGGCTTCAACGACGGCCTGGTCTCCAACTTCAGCCTGGTCATGGGTGTGGCGGGAGGTACCAGCGACGCCCGCATCATCCTGCTGGCGGGCATCGCAGGGCTGCTGGCCGGGGCCTTCTCCATGGCGGCGGGCGAGTACGTGTCCATGCGTGCCCAGCGGGACCTCTACGAGCATGAGATAGAGGTGGAGAAGGCGGAGCTGGAGGCGTTCCCAGAGGAGGAGAAGAAGGAGCTGGAGCTAATCTACCGGGCCAAGGGCCTGGCGCCGGAGGATGCCAGGTTACTGGCGGACCGGATCCTGTCAAACCATGACATAGCTCTGGACACCATGGCCCGGGAGGAGTTGGGCCTGGACCCGGAAGAGCTGGGGTCGCCCTGGGGGGCCAGCCTGAGCTCCTTCTTCAGCTTCGGCATCGGTGCCATAGTGCCGGTGATACCTTACCTTTTGGGCAACGGTAACCTGACCATTATGCTGAGCGCCCTTTTTGCCGGCGCTGCCTTGCTGGGGGCGGGGGCCTTCTTGGCCGCTCTCACCAGCCGCAATCCCCTGTGGGGCGGCCTTCGCATGTTACTAATAGGGGCAGCCTCGGCGGCCGTCACCTTCGGCATCGGGCGGCTAATTGGCGTGTCCATCACCTGACACGGCGGGCTTCTCCTGGGCCTCCTCCTCGTCCAGGGGGAGGGAGCGGAAATAGACGCCCCAGCGCTGCATGGCCTCTTTCACCTTGGGGTCCTGGAGGGAAGCCAACTCCGCCATGAGGCCGGCCAGGGCGTGGGCGTGCAGGTGCTCCGGACTACATACCCAGCTCTTCTCCCCCCGGACCACGTACAGCACCCCGTTCTGGTGGGGGCAGCGCAGGGTCAACCGGACCATCTCCTCCTTGCGGGTCA
Organism: Dehalococcoidia bacterium; assembly: GCA_034432835.1. Taxonomy (GTDB): domain Bacteria; phylum Chloroflexota; class Dehalococcoidia; order Lucifugimonadales; family DAOUBE01; genus DAOUBE01. Next base: position 3,739 of record DAOUBE010000259.1, read on the forward strand.
CCCTTAGCCCGTAGTCTGCCATGGGACAACCTCCACAGGTTTATTTCAGTTCTAGCTGAGCCTGACCAGTGTACCCCTTACCCTGGCTATTCGAAAAGAGACCAGATAGATAGGCCACACCAGGACCAGGTAGGCCAGGGTGGTTATCAGAGCCCGCCCCAAGAGCATCCCCTCCCCGGAGGCCAGCCCCCGGGCGGAGGCGAAGATGTAGGTGTAGGGCATGGCCTCGGCCAGATATTCCAGCCCCACAGGGAACAGGTCCTTGGGGAAGAAGGGCGCCGAGAGCAGGATGAAGGCCTGGAGGGCGGTCCAGGCCAGGAAGCCGTAGCTCCTCCCCAGGACGACGATGAGCCCGGTTATCAGCACGCCCATGGACAGGGACGTGACCAGGGTTAGCAGGGAGAGGACAATCACCTCACCCAGGTGTCCGGTGAAGTGCCAGCCCAGGGGATAGGAGATGGCCAGCATGAAGGCCAGCACCAGGATGGAGATGATGCTGGAGGTGATCATCCTCGCCACCACGTACTCCACCTCGGTGATCCCGGAGAGCATGAGCTGCTTGAAACCGCCGGACCAGTTGTCCTCCAGCATCTGGAGGTTGACAGTGCTCTGGGACACGTAAGCGAAGTTCCAGAAGACGTTGATGATGAGCACGAACAGTCCCGCCTCAAAGGCGGAGGACCGGGTGTAAACGGAGAAGAGCCCCCATATGACGATGGTGGTCACGGGGAAGTAGAACAACTCCGCCAGGCGCCACTTGGAGCGCTGGATGATGAGCAGGTCTCGATAGACCAGGGCCACTATGCGGTACAGTTTCATAGCGTCCTACGCCTCCTGGCCGACCATGTCCACGAAGTAGCTCTCCAGGCTGGGGTGCTTCTTCATGACGTCGGCCAGGGTGCCGGTGTCCAGTATCTGCCCCCCGTTGATGAAGGCGATGCGGTCGGCCAACTGCTCCACCTCGTGCATGTAGTGGCTGGTGAGCAGCATGGTGGTCTTGAACTGCTTGTTGACCCGTTTGATCTCCTCCCTAACCCTGATGGCGATGTGGGGGTCCAGGCCCAGGGTGGGCTCGTCCAGGAGGACCAGCCTGGGGCTGTTGATGAGGGCGTAGGCGAAGGCCAGACGCATCCTCTCTCCGGTGGAGAGGTTCTCGAAGCGCCGCCCCATGACGCGGTGCAGGCCGAAGACCTCCACCAGCTCCTGGGTGCGCTGCTCCTCCTCCACGCGGCCTAGGTGGTGCACCATAGCCCCGAAGTGGAGGATATCCCGGGGTGTGAGGGCCCAGTGAAAGCGCTCCTCACCGGATACGAAGCCCAGGCGGCGGGAGACCTCCTGGGACCTGGGGGGTCTGCCGAAGATGCGCACCGTGCCTGTAGTGGGTAGCAGCAGGCCCATAATGATGTTCAACAGGGTGGTCTTGCCTGCACCGTTGGGGCCCAGGAGGGCGAAGATCTCGCCCTCGTCCACGTGGAGGCTGACATTCTTAAGGGCGTAGAACTCCCCTCTTCCGCCCCGTCTTTCTCTGAACTTCTTGGAAACATTGATGATTTCCAGGACGTGGTCTTCCATAAAGCTACCCCTTGATGACACCCAGGGGCCGGAGGCGGGCCACCTTGCGGCAGAGGCCGGCCTGGTGGCACACCTCTACCACGTCGGCCACATCCTTGTAGGCCACCGAGGCCTCCTCGGCCAGGGAGGCCCACCCGCCGGAGGCGCGGACGATGATGCCCTGGGCCCGCAGCTCCTTCTGGATATCCCTGCCCTTGAGGAGGCGCTTGGCCCCGGCGCGGCTCTCGGTGCGGCCGGCGCCGTGGCAGGTGGAGCCGAAGGCAACCTCCATGGCCCTGGGCGCCCCCACGGCTACAAAGGAGTAGCGCCCCATGTCGCCTGGTATGAGCACTGGCTGCCCTACCTCCCGGTAGCGCTCCGGGATGTCGGGGTGGCCTGGTGGGAAGGAGCGGGTGGCTCCCTTCCGGTGGACGCAGACGGTCTCCGTCTTGCCGTTCACCTGGTGCTTCTCTATCTTGGCGATGTTGTGACAAACGTCATAGACCTGGTGGATGCCCAGCTCCCGCCAGCTCTTGCCAAACACCTGCTGGAAGGACTCCCGTATCCAGTGGGCGATGCACTGTCGGTTGGCCCAGGCGAAGTTGGCGGCGGCGCGCATGGCACCCAGGTAGGCCTTGCCTTCCTCGGAGTTGATTGGAGCGCAGGCTAACTGGCGGTCGGGGAGGGTAAAGCCGTACCGGCTGGCCGCCTGGTTCACCACTCTGAGGTAATCGTCGCACACCTGGTGGCCGAAGCCCCGGGAGCCGCAGTGGACCAGCACCGTCACCTGTCCCACCTGGTCGATACCCATAACGCTAGCCGCGGCGGGGTCGTAAATCTCGTCCACCACGCCCACCTCCAGGAAGTGGTTGCCTGAGCCCAGGGTGCCTAACTGGGGCGCGCCGCGCTCCCGGGGCTTGGGGCCCACGGCGCCCGGGTCCGCGCCGGCCAGGCAGCCCCTCTCCTCGGTCACCGTCAGGTCCTCGGGTTCCCCCAAGCCCTGCTGAACGGCCCACTGGGCGCCCTTCACCATCACCTGGTCGATCTCGTTCCCCCGCAGCCTGAGCTTGCCGCTGGAGCCGACGCCCGTAGGGACGTTGACGAAGAGGGCGTCCACCAGCTTCTCCAGCCTGGGGACCACCTCATCCCTAGTCAAGTCTGTGCGCATGAGGCGGACGCCGCAGTTGATATCGAACCCCACGCCGCCGGGAGAGATCACGCCGTCGCTGACCCTGGTGGCTGCCACCCCGCCCACGGGGAAGCCGTACCCCCAGTGGATATCGGGCATGCCCAGAGAGGCGTAAACGATGCCAGGCAAGAAGGCCACGTTGGCCACCTGCTCCAGGGACTGGTCACCGGTGATGGCCTGGAGCATCCTGGCGTCGGCGAAGACAATGCCAGGGACGCGCATCCCCGGCTTGTAGCTCTGGGGGATCTCCCACTGGTAAGGGTCAAGTTGTCGAAGCACCTTCTGCCACTGGGAAGACATGGCTGGCCTCCAAGTCTGTGGGATGAGGGATGAGCCTCTGGGTGAGGTGCTATATGTCCAGTATCACTCGCACGTGCCAGGTGTGATTCTTTTTCACTTCCACCATATGGTAGGTGGCCGACTTTACTCCTAGTTTGACCAGATGTCTGTTGGTGTCCAGGGGTTCTCCGTAGCAGACGGCGCGCAGTCTGGTCTCGGTTATCTCTTGGACTTGGAACCGGCGGAAGAGCAGACCCTGGGTCTCGAACAGATAGTTAAGCTCGTTAAGCCAGGCCACCAGCAGGTCCTCCAGGTCCGAGCCCTCCACCTGCACCGGGTGGCTCTCCCGCTCCTCCACCAGGTCCAGCTCCGTGATGAGGGAGAACATACCCAGGGCCGCCTGGGAGAAGGCCTCGGCCAGGGTCTCGCCCTCGGCCAGGACCCCCACCTCGGCGGTGTGCTCCATAATCTGGAAGGAGCCTATGGTGGCCTCCTGGCTCTGATTCCTTTGTCCTCGCACCAGCGCTGGGCGCGCCCGCCCCGGTGAGGGTGGGGAAGGCGCTGCTGGGCTGGCTACGTGTCCATTATAGCAGAGAGGGGGCACGCCGCGGGCGGTGGCAGGGCAAGACCGGCCTCAGCCGGCGACGGGTATCGCCCCTAAGCCAAGGCTCCCTCCTCTTGCCCGTAGGTGCGTCCAGGGTACACCCTGGATCAGAGCACGCCCGGGCCGCCCTGAAGCAGTCACTACCCCACGGGGTAACGATGTGAAAAAGTTCAGATAGATATGAGACAGTAGGCGTGGAAAAGTAGAAGCAGAAGGGGCCACACTTCTGGGTGAGAATAGACCAGAAAGGAGGTGGCCC
>DAOUBE010000260.1:0-4148 GCA_034432835.1 Dehalococcoidia bacterium
CCTGGACTACAACACCCCAGCCCAGTATCTTACTAAGCACCACCCAGAACTGGTCCCTAAAATAGCCCGACTGTCTCATATGTACTGAACCAGTACAATAGCTTGACAGTAGTGTGGTTAAGTCATATAATCCGATTCGGTTAGGGGTGGCCTTTTGCGGATCACAAGAGGGCGAGTGGTTACCAATTCTTCTGCTGCCGGGAACGGCGGCTAAGGGGAAACTGGAGGCGCCCAGCCTTGTCTCTCCAAGAATCTGAAGAGGCTCATTACTTAAGCCCTCTTGTCGCCACAGGGTACTTCGCCTTCCACCCCCAGGATTGGGGGTAACCAGGTGGCTATCAGGTGGCGTTGTACCCTATGCGGCGAGTGCTGCAAGCAGTATATCCCCCTTGTTCTCCCCGAGGACGTTCTTCGCATTCAGTACACCCTCAAGCTCCCCATGTCCACCTTTGTGGCCTTCTACAGCCCGGAGGACTTCGGCGGCGCCGTGGAGGAGTCTGACGAGCGGTTCTTCCGCACCCGGCATGGCAAGTTCGCCCTTGGCCTGGCCAGGCGAGTGCAGCCCGATGGCCGAGACGGCTGCGTTTTCTTAAGAAACAACATCTGCTCCATTCACCCTTTCAAACCCCTCATCTGCCGCCAGTACCCCTTCGAACCCAAGGACCCAGAAAACCCCGAAGGCCCCTTTACTCTTATGGAGAACCCCTGCTTTGGCAACCATGCCCAGGACGAAGTAGTGGATGAGGACCCCGTCCGCCGCAGCTATCAGGAGTTCGTTGTCAAGCACGAAGCATACGTACAGAAGATTCAGGAGTGGAACCAGGACCCTCGTTCCTGTGAGAGGGACATTGAGGACTTCCTCTCTTTTGTCGGCCTAGGTGGTGACTCCTCTGCCCAACAGAACGGAAAGGAGGTGATTGCTGTGGCCAAGCCCGGTTCCCCCAAGCCGAAGCCCGGCGCCAAGCCCAAGCCCAAGTAATTGGGCAGGTAGCTGACCAACAAGGAGGAGCCTTGGAAGGGGGAGAGCAGAGATGCTCTTCCCCTTGCTTTTGGGGGGTGGGCCCCCGGGTACTACCGCCGCGGGGCTGGCTCGTCTCCCGCCGCCCCTAGGTCAGCCCCACCGGCGCCGCTCCCACGCCAGGTAGGCCCAGGAGAGGGCACCTATGGCCAGCCCCATAACCAGGGAGGCCAGCCCCACGAAGAGGGTGGCGTCGAACCAGAAGCCCTGGGGGAACATCATCACCAGGTAATCCCTGGAGGGGTCTAGCTGCCAGAAGTCGTTGGCGAAGCTGAGCTGGTGGAACAGCAGGAACAGGGTGTCGAACATCAGCAGGGACGCCAGCCCCGCCAGGGCCACGGACCCTGCCGTGACAGCACCCCCCAGGGCCGCCAGCCGGGCCACCTGTCCCCCGAAGGCCCTGCCGTTCTTCCCCAGGCCCCGGGCTGTGAAGCCCACCAGGTACAGCCCGGACACCGCCAAGGCCCCGTACACGCCCCACACCATACGCTTCACGTCCCGCATGTGAAGGACTTCTCGCTGGCTGAATATCTCCCGCTCCACTCCAAAGGCCACGGCCCGGACTACAAGAGGCTCGTCAAAAGAGTTGAAGTAGCCCCGGACCTGCCGGGCCGCCCTCATCAGCTCCGGCAGCTCCATACCCGTAGTCAGCGACACGTCGTACTTCTCGAAGCCGTACCGGTAGAGGCGCAGGTCGTTGAAGGCCCAGGTCAGGCTGAGGCTCAGCAGGAACACAGGCACCGCAAGGACAAAGAGCAGGGAGAACACCCGGCGCAGCAGGGTACCCACGTAATCTGACACCTTTCCGGGGAGCGTGAGGGCTGCTGCCACCTCGGTGCCGCGGGCCTGGTTACGGGGCCTCCGGGCCACCACCCTGGACGAGCGCTGTTTCACCTTGATGGTTGGTGCTCCCTTCATGTCCGCCTCGCCCTATAGTTTCTCACATCCGCCTTGTCATGCACAGCTATGGCCCCTATAATCCCCCTATGGCTTCTGAAAAGCTGCCCCAGGACCTGAACACCTTTGAGGCGATGCTCACCCTTATGCGCCACCTGCGGGCCCCCGACGGCTGCCCCTGGGACCGCGAGCAGACCCACCAGTCCCTGAAGCGCTACCTGCTGGAGGAGTGCTACGAGGTGCTGGAGGCCATCGATAACGCCGACTGGAAGAAGCTGGCCGAGGAGCTGGGGGACGTGCTGCTCCAGGTGGCCTTCCATGCCCAGATTGCCCAGGAGGCGGGTGAGTTCCAGGCCGGGGAGATGCTGCGCCAGGCCAACGAGAAGCTGGTGCGACGTCACCCCCACGTCTTCGGCGGCGCCCGGGTGGCCGACGCCCGGGAGGTGGAACGCAACTGGGAGCGTCTGAAGCGCCAGGAGCGGGGCTCCCGCTCCCACCTGGCGGCCCTGCCCCGGGCCCTCCCGGCTCTGGCCTACGCTCAGCTACTTCAGGACCGGGCCGCCAAGGCCGGCTTTGACTGGGAGGAGGTGTCGGGCGTGGTGGACAAGGTGGCCGAGGAGGTGCGGGAGGTCCAGCAGGCTCCCAGCCAGGAGGAGCGGGAGAGGGAGGTGGGCGACCTGCTCTTCGCCCTGGTGAACTTCGCCCGGTGGCAGGGCATCCACGCTGAGGATGCCCTGCGCCGCGCCAACGACCGCTTCCAGCGCCGTTTCCTCAAGATGGAGGAGCTGGCCCAGCAGCGGGGCCTCAACTTCGCCGAGCTGTCCCTGGAGGAAAAAGAGGCCCTCTGGCAGGAGGCCAAGGGGCTGGACAAATAGTACCACAGGCTTTTTCCATGCCACCCAGGCTAAATCTGTTGGGGTCCGTGCCTGTGTTGGTGGCGATGCCTGTCTGCTTCCTTGAGAGCCCTACTCACTACGCCGTCGAAGAAGCTCCCACGGTTCGAGAAGTCGGGACACCAGCCCTTCGTCGATGAGCCTGACAAGTTCAACAGGGCGATGGTGGAGTTGGTGCGGGCCGTGGTAGTCTGAAGGGTCTGTCACCGGTCACCTGACTGGCGGCTCTCACGCTAGGCGATGGTTGGTGTTCCTGTTAGCTCTACTCTACCCGAGGCTAGGGGGCCAGTTCGGCCAATCTAGGCAGAGCTTTAGAGGGTAACCCGATTTAGCAGCCCTGGCGTGGTGCCCCTTCGTAAACGGGGGGATCTCCGGTTATGCTGGCCCCTCTTTAGGGTACTGTGCCGGCGCCACGTACATCAGCCCGCCCACCAGAACCCGCTCCACCTGGCCGGCCACGGCGTTCGCCATAACCATGGCGAAGCGCTCGGCCAGGCGCTCGGCGAAGGACCTCTTGGGGCGCACCCAGATGGGGTTGCGGCGTACCTTCCCCAGCTCCGAGGCCAGGTCCAGGGCCCGGTCCAGGTCCCCCAACTCGTCCACCAGGCCCATCTCCTTGGCCCGCCGGGCGGTGAACAGCTCCCCCGTGGCGTATTCCCGCACCCTGGCCTGGTCCAGCTTGCGGCCTCGGGCCACCACCTCCACGAAGCGGTCGTAGCTATCCTTGATCATCTCCTGGAATTTCCCCTCTTCCTCCTCCGTGGGCTGGCGCCAGAAGCCGTACATGTCCTTGAGGCGGCCTCCCTTGTAGATGGAGACGCTCACCCCTAGCTTGTCCAGAAGGTCGGAAAGGATGGGCCGCATGTATATGACGCCTATGGAGCCCACCATGGCCATGGGTAGGGCCACTATCCGGGAGGCGGCGCAGGCCAGCAGGTAGGCCCCCGATGCGCCCATGCCGCGAACAAAGGCCACCACCGGCTTGGCCTCGGCCACGCGGGCCAGGCTGTGGTAAAGGAAGTCCGAGCCGGGCACAGTACCCCCCGGGGAGTCTATGTCCACCACCACCGCACGGAAGCGTGGATCGCGGCGCAGGGAGTCTAGAATTGGGGCGTACACCTGGGGACGTATGGTGGTGCCTATCATCCCCGACAGCTCCACCACCCCGATACCTTGGCGCCTGGGTAGGAAAAACATTATGGGCCACCTCCATTTCCTGTGAGGCCCTGTGCTTTGGCCACACCCATAATTTAATACTACCAGAGAAGGGATTACCAGACTTCCACCATAGGGCCAAGAACCGTAGAGGGGCTATTGCTCTTTCCTCCCCTCCCTCGGGC
>DAOUBE010000261.1:0-8326 GCA_034432835.1 Dehalococcoidia bacterium
GCCCTGGACTACAACACCCCAGCCCAGTATCTTACTAAGCACCACCCAGAACTGGTCCCTAAAATAGCCCGACTGTCTCATATGTACTGAACCAGTACAAACGATTGACTTCCTAGGTCAATCGTGATAATATTCACCAAGCCTCGAGGTGGCCGATGCCCCGATGGGCTGGAGCCCTACGGTTTGTGGGTCTGGGCTGGTACGTAGCCCTGTGCATCGTCGTGGGCGTGGTAGGTGGGCTGCTCTTGGACAAGTGGCTAGGCACCATCCCAATCTTCACCCTGCTGGGTGTCTTTATGGGCACAGCGGCCGCCTTCTATGGCCTGTACAAGATGGTTTTGCCCCTTCTGGCCGGGGACGATTCCGAAAAACACTCAAAGGACAAGGACTAGTGCGGGATAGCGCCAAAACAAAAAGGTTCCTGGTACTGGCGGCGCTGGCTGTTCTAGCCCTCTTTATCGCAGGTTTCATCACCGGTGCCATTGGGGCCAAGTTCCTGGGGAGGGAGGAAGGTGTCCTGCCCGAGCCCCATGTGGTGCTTCCTCCCCAGCCCGTCTTCCCCGGCGACGCCCTGGAGCACTTCGTGGAGTGGGAGGAGCACCCCGAGGAGACGGATGCCCCCTTCGGCCCCCTCCAGTTCTTCGTCAGCAACACACTGCTCTCCTCGTGGATAACCACCATCGTCCTCCTACTGATCTTCGTAGGGGGGAGCCTGAAGCTCAAGATGGTCCCAGGCCGCCTCCAGAGCTTCCTGGAGATAGTGGTGGAGACCTTCGTCACCTTCGTGGAGGGAGTCGCGGGGAAGGAGTTCGGGCGCCGGCTCTTTCCGGTCATCGCCACCATCTTTCTCTTCGTGGCCTTCAACGCTTGGATGGGCCTGAACCCCATATACCAGTCCCTGGGCTTCATCAAGGACGGGCACGTTGTGGCCCACCTGCTAAGGCCCGCCGGCACGGACATGAACATGCCCCTGGCCCTGGCCCTGTGCGCCTTCGTCTTCGTGGAGTTCCTCGGCCTGAGGCATCTGGGACTGCACTACGTGGGCAAGTTCGTCAGAGTGGGCAGCCTAAAGCGGGGCCTCTCCGCCCTGTTCCGAGGCCGACTGATGGATGCCTTTCAGGGCTTCCTGGACTTCTTCTTCATCGGGCCGCTGGAGGGGTTCAGCGAGTTCGCCCGCATCATTAGCTTCACCTTCAGGCTTTTTGGTAACATGACGGCCGGCGAGATCCTGGTGGTGGTGTCGGCCTTCCTGGTCTCCTTCGTGGCTACCGTGGGGGTGTATGCCCTGGAGATGCTGGTGGGGTTCATCCAGGGCCTCATCTTCGCGGGACTGACCCTAGTGTTCGCCACCCTGGCCCTCACTCCCCACGCGGAGGAGGAGCACTGAGCCTTCCCCTCCGGTCCCAGAATACTTAGGAGGCATAGCCCTATGGAGATAATCATCATAGCACTGCTAGCGGCGCTGGTCGGAGTGATAGCGGCGGGGGTGGGTGCCATGTACGCTTTTCTGGTGCTTAGAGACTAGGGGTGTTGGGCGGGGAGGACTGACCTCAGACTTTAGGAGAACGTTAGAGGAGGAGATATGCCCGCCGTTCTACTGCAAGCGATACTGGAACCGGAAGCCCTCAAGAACCTGGCCATCGGCCTGGCCATAGGCCTTGGACTGCTGGGACCAGGTATCGGCATTGGGTTGGTGGGCGCCGCGGCCATGAACGCCCTGGGCAGGAACCCGGAGGCTAGGGGCGCCATCCTCACCAACATGATCCTGGCCCTGGGTCTGGCCGAGGCCCTGGGTATCTACGCCCTCATCGTGGCCATCCTGCTAGTGTTCGTGGCCTAGAGGTGGTGGCAAACCGGGGGTCAAGGGGGGTGCAATGCCAGGCGCAGAGTTAGGCTTCCATTTACCCAGCCTTATCATATATATCATCAACTTCCTGCTTCTGCTGGGCATCCTGTACGTGTTCGCCTACAAGCGCATCCTGGGCATCCTGGACCAGCGCTCACAGCGGGTCAAGGAGAGCCTGGAGGCGGCGGACCGGGCACGGGAGGAGGCAGCCCGCGCTCAGGAGGAGATGAAGCGGCAGATGGACACATCCCGCCGGGAGGCCCAGGCCCTCATGGAGCAGGCCAGGCAGATGGCCGAACGCTACCGTGAGGAGGAACGGGCCCGTGCCCAGCAGGAGGTCCAAGCCTTTGTGGAGCGGGCCCGGGAAGACATCCAGCGGGAGCGGGACAACGCCATCGAAGAGGTGCGCCGCCACTTCGCCGAGCTGGCTATTGTCGCCGCCGAGAGGGTCATCGAGCGCTCCCTGGACAGGAAGGCCCACCAGGAGCTCATCCAAAGGGTCCTGGAGGAGCAGGGACAGGCACCCAAGGGAGGATAAGCCAGGCCACCTTGCGCCGTGCCACTGTCCCAAAGATGAACGGGGGATTGCATGGCTAGAGCTGCCTCTGCCAAAAGGTACGCCGAGGCGCTATTCCAGTTGGCCCGGGAGCAGGGCGTGCTGGACCGCGTCCAGGGCGAGCTTTCTGAGTTCGCCGGGGCGCTGCAGTCGGCGGAGGTCAGGGCTTTTCTAGAGAGCGCCCGGGTCCCCGCGGAGCGTAAGCTGGCCGTGGTCGGGCAGTCCATGAGCCATGCCAGCCAGCTCAGCCGCAACTTCATAGGTATGATGGTGTCCCAGGGCCTGGTGGACCTGATACCAGGCGTGATAGCAGAGTACCAGCGGCTGCTGGACGCCTTCCACGGACGGCAGCGAGCCCTAGTTATATCTGCGGTGCCCCTGGGCCAGCAGGAGAAGAGCCAGGTGTCCGGCTACCTTGGTAAACTAGTAGGTAAGCAGATAGTCCTGGATACCAGGGTTGAGCCCCAGGTGCTGGGCGGCCTGGTGATCCGCCTGGGCGACAAGCTTATCGATGGCAGCACCCGGGGCAAGCTCCAGGCATTAAAACAGAAGCTCATCACCGACAGCCGGGTGGCGGCGGGGTAGCAGTCGTAAGGAGGCAAGGGCATGGCGACGCGAGGCCAGGACATAGTTTCCATCATCAAACAGCAAATACAGGAGTTCGGCGCCGAGGTCACGGCCGTTGACGTAGGCACCGTGGTGGAGGTGGGCGACGGCATCGCCCGCATCCAGGGCCTGGCGGGAGCCCGGTACAGCGAGATCCTGGAGCTGCCGGGCGGCATCATGGGCCTGGCCCTGAACCTGGAGGAGGATACGGTGGGCGCCGTTATCTTCGGCGACACCAGCCTCATCAAAGAGGGGGACCTGGTCCGGTCCACGGGCCGCATCATCCAGGTGCCCGTGGGGGAGGAGCTCATAGGCCGGGTGGTGGACCCTCTGGGCCGGCCTTTGGACGGCAAGGGGCCGATACGTACCAGCAAGCAGCGCCCTATCGAGCGCGTGGCCCCCAACGTGGTCACCAGGCGCTCCGTGGACACGCCGGTGCAGACCGGCATCAAGGCCATCGACGCCATGATCCCCATCGGCCGGGGCCAACGGGAGCTCATCATCGGTGACCGCTCCACAGGTAAGACCAGCATCCTCCTGGACACCATCATCAACCAGAAGGGGCAGGACCTCATCTGCATCTACGTCGCCATAGGCCAGAAGGCAGGCAAGGTAGCCCAAGTGGTGGCCACCCTAGAGCAGTACGGCGCCATGGAGCACACCATCGTGGTGGCGGCCAACGCCTCGGACCCCGCACCCCTTCAGTACATCGCCCCCTACTCCGGTACTGCTATGGGCGAGGAGTTCATGGAGCAGGGCAAGGACGCCCTCATCTGCTACGATGACCTTAGTAAGCACGCTTGGGCCTACCGCCAGCTCTCCCTGCTGCTGCGGCGCCCGCCAGGACGGGAGGCCTACCCTGGCGACGTCTTCTACCTGCACAGCCGCTTGCTGGAGCGGGCGGCCAAGATGCACCCCGACTACGGTGGGGGTTCCCTCACCGCCCTGCCAGTCATCGAGACCCAGGCGGGTGACGTGTCGGCCTACATTCCCACCAACGTCATATCCATCACCGACGGCCAGATCTACCTGGAGCCGGAGCTGTTCAACGCAGGCATCCGCCCTGCCATCAACGCCGGCCTTTCCGTCTCCCGCGTGGGAGGCGCCGCCCAGACCAGGGCCATGCGGAAGGTGGCCGGCCGTCTGCGCCTGGACCAGGCCCAGTACCGGGAGCTGGCCACCTTCGCCCAGTTCGGCACCGCGGACCTGGACCCAGCCACCCGCCGCCAACTGGAGCGGGGCCAGCGCAGTGTGGAGGTGCTAAAGCAGCCCGTCAACAAACCTCTGACCCTGGCCCAGCAGGTGTCCATCCTGTATGCCCTGAACAACGGCTACATGGATGACGTGCCCATCAGCCGCATCCGCGCCTTCGAGGACGGGTTCCATCGGTACATGGAGACGGCCCACCCGGAGATCGGTCGTAGCATCATGGAGACCAAGGATATCACCAAGGAGACGGAGGAGGCCCTGAAGAAGGCCATCGAGGAGTTCAAGGCCACCTTCGTGGCCGAGCAGGCCCCGGCCCAGGCGGCCGCCCCTCGCTAGGTGATACACCGTGGTGGGAGGGTCCTGGTCAGGGTGCCGACCAGGTAAAAGTCCCTGGGAAAAGGCGGTGAGGTTATAAGATGCCAAGCCTCAGACAGATAAGACAGCGCATCCGCAGTGTCCAGAACACGGCCAAAGTCACCCGTGCCATGGAGATGATCGCCGCCACCAAGATGCGCCGGGCCCAGATGGCGGTGCTAGCGGCAAGGCCCTACTCAGAGAAGATCCGTGAGGTCATTGGCCACCTGGCAGCCCAGCCCCAGGATGACCAGGAGAGGTTGCATCCTCTCTTGCAGCGCCGACCGGTAAGGCACATAGAGGTGGTGCATATAACCCCCAACCGCGGCCTGGCAGGGGGCATGCCCAGCGCCATGAACCGCGCCACAGGCCAGTTTATCCTGCGCCAGAAGGTGCCCGTCACCATCATAGCCGTGGGCAGAAAGGGGCGCGACTTCATGGTCCGCTACGGCCGGGATGTACGCGCGGTGTTCACAGACCTGAGCGACAGGCCCAGCCTTCTGGACACCCTGCCCATCTCCCGGCTGGCTATTCAGGACTACACTAGCGGCCAGGCCGACGAGGTGTACCTGGCCTACTCCCAGTTCGTCTCCACCATGGTACAGCGGCCAGTGGTGACCCGCCTGCTGCCCATCGAGCCGCCCCCAGGAAGCGCGGAGCATATCGAGAAGGTGGGCTATATCTTCGAGCCCAGCAACATCCAGGTCCTGGGGGCCCTGCTACCCCGCTTCGTTGAGATGCAGGTTTACCACGCCGTCCTGGAGAACATCGCCAGCGAGCAGTCGGCGCGCATGGTGGCCATGCGCAACGCCACCGAGAACGCCAAGGAGATGGTGGAGGAGCTGACGCTCACCATGAACAAGATCCGCCAGGAGACTATCACCAAGGAGCTGCTGGACATAGTAGGCGCGGTGGCGGGCCTGCAGCGCTGAGGCGCCATAGGGAAAGGGGGACCAGGAACAGGCAAACGGTTCGCGTCCCATCACCGCGGTAAACCACCCTTCCTCGTTCCCTGTTCTATCCAAAGGAGGTTATCATGGCTAAAGGTAAAGTAGTCCAGGTTATCGGCACGGTGGTTGACGTGGAGTTCCCTCCCGAGGAGCTCCCGGCCATCCTTAACGCCCTGGAGGTCAGCGTTGACGGGCAGAAGGTGGTGCTGGAGGTTGAGCAGCATGTGGGGAATAGCTGGGCGCGCTGCCTGGCCCTGGGCCCCACCGAGGGCCTAGCCCGAGCCACCGAGGTGGTGGACACCGGAAGGCCCGTGGCCGTACCAGTAGGCCCGGAGACCCTGGGCAGATTGTTCAACGTTCTGGGGGAACCCCTGGACAACCTGGGGCCTGTGGAGGCTGGCCAGACCTGGCCCATCCACCGGCCCGCCCCACCCTTGGAGGAGCAGGAGACAACCACCACGGTCCTGGAGACAGGCATCAAGGTCTTCGACCTGATCACCCCCTTCGCTCGGGGCGGTAAGGTGGGTGCCTACGGCGGCGCCGGTGTGGGCAAGACGGTGATCATCCAGGAGCTGATACGCAACATCGCCGCGGTCCACAAGGGGGTGTCTGTTTTTGCTGGCGTGGGGGAGCGCTCCCGTGAGGGTAACGACCTGTGGCACGAGATGCAGCAGTCCGGGGTTCTCAAGAGCACGGTGCTGGTCTTCGGCCAGATGAACGAGCCCCCCGGGGTGCGCGCCCGCGTAGGTCTGACCGGCCTCACCATGGCGGAGTATTTCCGGGACGAGCAGGGCCAGGACGTGCTGCTGTTCATCGACAACATCTACCGCTACATCCTGGCAGGCATGGAGGTATCGGCCCTGCTGGGACGCATGCCTTCGGCGGTGGGATACCAGCCCACCCTGGCCACGGAGATGGGCGCTCTGGAGGAGCGCATCACCTCCACCAAGAAGGGCTCCATCACCTCCTTCCAGGCCATCTACGTGCCCGCCGACGACTACACCGACCCCGGCATCGTCACCACCTTCGGCCACCTGGACGCCGTTGTGGCCCTGGAGCGCTCTTTGGCGGCCCAGGGCCTGTACCCCGCGGTGGACCCCTTGGCCTCCTTCTCCCGCATCCTAGACCCGGCCATAGTGGGAGAGGAGCACTACCAGGTAGCCCGGGGCGTGCAGCAGGTGCTTCAGCGATACCGCGACCTCCAGGACATCATAGCCATCCTGGGCGTGGAGGAGTTGTCGGAGGAGGACAAGCTGACAGTGGCTCGTGCCCGGAAGATACAGCGCTTCCTCACCCAGCCCTTCTTCGTGGCCCAGGCCTTCACCGGCATGGAGGGCCGATACGTCCAGGTGAAGGACACGGTGCGGGGCTTCAAGGAGATCCTGGAGGGTAAGTGGGACCACTTGCCCGAGCAGGCCTTCTATATGGTGGGGACGATTGACGAGGCGGTGGAGAAGGCCGAGAAGATGGGGGTAAAGGTCGGCTAACATGCCCATGAAGCTGGAGATCATCACCGCTGAGAGGGTGGTCCTCTCCGACGAGGTGGACCTGGTGGTGGCACCGGGCATGGAGGGCGCCCTGGGTATCCTGCCTCACCATGCCCCTCTCATGACCATCCTCCAGCCCGGGGAGATCCTGGTCCGCAAGGGTGGCCAGGAGAGCTACCTGGCAGTGAGCGGCGGCTTCTTGGAGGTGATGGGCAACCGCGTCACCATTCTGGCCGAGGCCGCCGAGAGGTCCGAGGAGATAGACGAGCAGCGGGCCCAGGCAGCCATCCAGCGGGCCAAGGAGCGCATCGCCCAGCATCCGGCGGACCTGGACCTGGAGCGGGCTTTGGCAGCCATCCGCCGGGCAGAGGTGCGGCTCAAGGTGGCGCGCCGCCGGCGGGAGCGCCCGGGCCCCATGCCGGGCCAGCAGCCTTAGGCCCCGTCCGTCAGGTAGTAGGTCATGGACTGGAGGGCATGGACAGGGTCCAGGTTCCGCACTTTGACCCCAGGCGGTGTCTGAGGTGTGGTGGGTGCGTAGTTCAGGATGGCCCTTATGCCCGCCTGGACCATCATGTCCATGACCTCTTGGGCGTGGGCCGCGGGTACAGCGATAATCCCTATGCTGACCTTCTTGTTTCGGACGGTCTCCGCCATCTCCTCCACGGGCTGGACAAACAGGCTACCCACCACCTGGCCCACTATCTTGGGCGAGGAGTCGAAGGCGGCCACGATGTCGAAACCCTCCGGGGCGAACCCAGGATAGCTGATGATGGCCCTTCCCAGCCGGCCGACTCCCACTAGAGCCACGTTCCAACGGCGGTCCAGGCCCAGGATCTGCTTCAGTTCGGTGAGAAGATGGCTGACGCTGTAGCCCCGGCCCTGCTTGCCAAACCGGCCGAAGTAGCTTAGGTCTTTCCGGATCTGGGCTGGGGTGACCTGAAGCAGGTTCCCCAACTGCTGGGAGCTGACTACCTCGGTACCCTTCTCATGGAGTTGGTTCAGGACGCGGACGTACTGAGGTAACCGCAGGATAACTACCTCAGGGACTGAGGCCACGGGCTTAGCCCGCGAGCTACGGCTTGACATTGACCCTCCTCAATGCCCACAACAAACACCATAGTGAGCTCAGGGTGGCCTGAAAAGGGTGGGATACCACTCGTGAAATAAGTCACCCATGGCTTGGTTAGATTTTAAAATCATGAGCGGTGCCCGTCAACGACTTGTACTGGTTCAGTACATATGAGACAGTCGGGCTATTTTAGGGACCAGTTCTGGGTGGTGCTTAGTAAGATACTGGGCTGGGGTGTTGTAGTCCAGG
>DAOUBE010000262.1:0-6653 GCA_034432835.1 Dehalococcoidia bacterium
AGCAACCACAATCCTCCTCTGGTGTCCGAAAGAGGGTGCAGAGTGCACCCTGCCAGGGCGTGCCCTGCTGGGGGCTAGTGGATAGGCCCCTGGGGAGGCACTGCCTGGAGGGTGGCGGTCAGTCAGGCTGTATGAATCCAGCCTGACTCAGATAATCTAATATCCGGTTCACTGCCTCTTCAGGTGTTATATTGGAGGTATCGATGACCAGCTCAGGGGACTCAGGGGCCTCATAGGGGTCATCAACGCCGGTGAAGCCCTTTATCAGCCCCGCCCTGGCCTTGGCGTACAGCCCCTTGCGGTCCCGCTGCTCGCACACATGAACGGGAGTGGCCACATAGACCTCGATGAAGCCACCGTACTGGCTCACCATATCCCGGACCTCGCGGCGGACGGCCTTATAGGGTGCGATGGGGGCGCAGATGGCGACGCCCCGGTTCTTGGTGATCTCGCTGGCCACGTAGCCTATGCGTCGGATATTAAGGTCGCGGTGCTCCTTGGAGAACCCCAGCTCGCTGGAGAGGTGTTTGCGCACCAGGTCGCCATCCAGCAGCGTGACCGGCCGGCCCCCTACCTCCAGCAGCTTGGAGAGCAAGACATTGGCCAGGGTGGACTTACCAGAGCTAGGCAGGCCAGTGAAGAAGACGGTGAAACCCTGCTGCCGCCGAGGCGGGAAGCTGCGCCGGAGCTCCTGGATAACCTCCGGATAGGAGAACCAGGGTGGCACCTCGGCCCCTTCGTTGAGGAGGCGGCGGAGCTCGGTGCCGGAGAGGGTGAGGACGGTAGCTCCCTTGGGCACCTCGGTACGGGGCACGTAGCGGTCCTCCTCCGCCACGTAAACCATCTCCTCAAAGGGGACGATCTGGATGCCCAGCTCCGCCTGGTATTGTTTGAGCAGTGCCTGGGCGTCGTAGGGGCCGTAGAAGGGCTTGCCGGTGCTGTCCCTTCCTGGCCCGGCGTGGTCCCGCCCCACGATGAAATGGGTGCTTCCGTGGTTCTTCCGTATTATGGCGTGCCACATGGCCTCTCTGGGGCCCCCCATGCGCATGGCCAGGGGGAGCAGGCTGAGCATAGCCTGGCCGGGAGGGTAATGGGCCAGCACCGCCCGATAGCAGCGCACCCGGATGTAGTAGTCCACGTCGCCGGGCTTGGTCATCCCCACGGAGGGATGGATGAGGAGTTTGGCGCCGGTTTCCTCGGCGGCCCGCCGCGTCAGCTCCACGTGGGCCCGGTGCATGGGGTTCCGCGTCTGAAAGGCCACCACCCGGGTCCACCCCCTCTCCTGGAACAGACGTCTCAACTGGCCCGGCGTGTGACGGAGCTCCTTGAAGGTGTGGTGGGGAGGGAGCTCCACCCCCTCCAGGGTGCCGCCCACGTAAATGGGGTTGGTCTGGCGCAGTAAAGCGAACACCCCAGGATGGGTCTCGTCAGTAGTGCCGAACACCTGACGAGCTTCCTCCTGGCGGTCGGGCCGCCACACGTCGGATACGGTCAGGATGGCCAGCACCATACCCTCCGGGTGGCGGAGGGCCACCCGCTGGCCGGGGGCCAGGTTAGCGGCGAACTCCTCGGTGACGTCCAGAGTGATGGGCATGGGCCAGAGGGTGCCGTCGGCCAGGCGCATCTCCCGGCACACCCTCTCATAGTCTGCCTGTCCCATGAAACCCCGGAGGGGTGAAAAGCCGCCATTCAGTAGAAGCTCAAGGTCGCAGGTCTGGCGGGCCGTCAGGTCCCAGGACGGCAGTCGCACCGCTTCCTCCTTCAACTCCTTGGCCCTATCGGGGGCCACCAGCAGCTCCTGAAGGGTGCCACCGTGGGGGGTGATGAGGGTCGTGCCTGAGATGGGAGCGCTTTGCTGTCTCAAGGTGTTATATTCCTCCTCCTGCCGAATTGCTCAAGAATCAATGGCCTGCTTATCCCCCCGCAGGCTCTACGCCGGGTGTTCGGGATGGGCTTTGCTCCAGTACTCGGCCAGTGCCTTGACCAGGTGGCCCATCTTGGGATGGGGCGGCACGACGTGGGCTACCACTCCCTCCTGCTCCAGGGCGCGGACGCACACCGGCCCGACGGCGGCCACCACTCGTGTGGCCAGGGCCTTCCTTAGTGCTTCTTTGAGCCCCAGGCTTTCGGCGACGATGAACAGGTTCTGCACCTGGGGCTGGCTGGTGAAAGCCACGGCCTCGGCCCGGGCCTGGAGCAAGGCCTGGATGGCCTCCTTCAAGGGTGCAACGTCCTTGGGCAGGGCCCACTGGTACAGGATGACGTCCAGCACTTTGGCACCCATCCTCTCCAGCCCTTCCCGCAAATAACTGTTGTCTGCCCCGTAGTGTTGAAGGGCCACTCTTCTGCCACGCAGGTCCCACCGGGCCTCTTGTATGGCCCGCAACAGGTCCTGGGATGTGTGGGGCTCCGGGGCCACCAGAGCCACGGGCACCCCCTGGTTCCGCAGCACCGCCAGGGGTTTGGGGCCACGGCACACTACTGTACTCCTCCTCAGCGCTGCCAGCAAATGCTCCCGCTGGCCCAGGGCATCGGCCTCGGCCAGGAGGGCCTGGACCCCCACGCCGGTGAGAAAGACGAAGGTGTCTATATGGCCAGCGTTCACCGCCTGGAGGAGGCCTGATACCGCCTCCCCGTTAGGCAGCGGGACCTCTCGCATGGCCGGGGCCTGGAGGGGCTTTCCGCCGTGGCGCTCCACCAGTCCGGCCAGCTCCGAGGCCATGCGAGCCTCCAGGATGACTATAGTCCTTCCGCCCAGATCACCCATGGAGACCTTCCGCACCGAGAGGCTCAGCCCTGGCACGCAATCTCCCAACCTTCATACCGGTCTGAGGCTGCAAAGCCTTAAATTCCTCCCTTTCTTTCACCCAAGGCTTCCAGGGGCAGGCCGTGACCGCTCTTGGCCACACCTCTTCCGTCAACGGAGAAGGGACCTGTAGGGGCTGTCGATGTCGGGGCCACGGCCAGAACGGCCCCCGGAGGCAGGATGCCTGGCCTTCTAGCCTGGCCCCCCCTCATCACCGCCTACGCTCACACTCTCCACAGCCACGCCTTGGGGCCAGACCAGAAGGGTTACGCTGGCGGCGCCGGTACCTATTCTGATGGTGAACTGGCCCAGGGTGCGCATGGCCACCTGGACCGATGAGAGGCGGTGCCCTTGAAGGGCCACCAGGGCGCGGTTAACCTCTGCTAGCCTTCTGGACACTTCCTTGCCCCGGGGCGTCTGGAGGAAGAGGTCGGTCAGAAGGCGCTCCCCCTCGGCGCGATATATGCGGCGAGCCCTGCCTGTCTCCAGGGAAAGGATTACCACACCCTCCAGGAGGGGGACCAGGTCCTCCGGTACCTCTCCACTGCCTAGGGCGGCGGAGAGGGCCAGATAGTCCTCCTTGCGCTTATCCGAGAGGCTGGGCAGCATGGCCTTCACCTCCGCCTGCACCAGCTCACGCTGCTCCTCGCTGAGGTTCAGTGGCTCCATCTCCCCTCCATGGCGAGGGCCTTACCGAGCGTGCCCGTCGGCGGCCACCTCTCCCAGGATGGCGTGTACTTCGTGCTCGAACCCGCCCGTCTCGATAGGGCAGTGGATGCCGCACTCTTTGGGGGCGTTGTTCTCCCACCACCAACGGCCGGCGCGGTCATCCTCACCGGGCTTGATGGGCCGGGTGCAAGGCTGGCAGCCTATGCTGGTGTAGCCCTGGTCGTAGAGGGGGTGGTAGGGGACGTTGTTCTGGCGAATGTAAGACCAGACGTCGTCCTTGGTCCAGTCGGCCAGGGGGTTGATCTTGACTATGGCGTTGTGGTCGTGGTCCAGCTCCACCTTGCGGATGGCGGCGCGGGACGCCCACTGGTCGCGGCGCAGGCCGGTGAACCAGCCGTCCAGGCCCTCCAGGGCACGCAGCAGGGGGCGCACCTTTCTGAAGTGGCAGCACAGCAGCCGCAGGTTCACGTCCCTGTAGAAGAGGTTGACCCCCTGCCGCCGGACCATGGCCTCTATCTCACGGTAGTCAGGGAAGTACACCTCGTACCGTGCCAGGGGATAGCTCTCCCGCACCGACTCCATGAAGTTGTAGGTCTCCTGGTGAAGGCGCCCCGAGTCCACGGTGATCACCCGGACGTCGGGACGGATGCGGTAGGCCATGTCCAGGACCACCATACCATCGATCTGGAAGGAGGTGACGATGGCTACTCGGTCGCCGAAGGTCTCCAGTCCCCATTGGATAACGTCCTGGGGGTCCTTGTCATCCAGGTCGATGGCTATCTCCCCCAGCTCCAGGTCATCGAAGACCACCCGTTGCTGCACGACAGTCCTCCTTAACCGCCGGACATCGCCGGTAGAATAATGAGCTCCTGGCCGGGCTCAAGGAGAGTGTCCAGGCCCTTCAAGGAGCGGATGTCCTCCTCGCCCACGTATATGTTGACCGTAGGATTGACCTGCTGGTTGGGCCCCAAGAGGTAGGCCTTGAGGGCTGGGTATTGGCGGCCGCCCGCCTCGATGGCCTCGCGGACCGTCCGGGCCCGTACCTCCACCAGGTCGGCGCCGCCGGTCAGGTTGAGCAGCGGGCCGGGCACGCGTATGACCACGCCCCGCTGCTTGGCGGGCGTCTCTGCCGCCGCTGCTGCCTGGCCCAGGGCCAGGGCCCGCAGCTCCTCGTCGGTATGGGCCTCGCAGAACTCGCGGAAGGTGTAGCCGTGGCCGGAGCCGTTGCGGGCCTTCCGCTCGGCGAGCCAGCCCTCCACCAGCCGCACCACCGCGTGGGTGGTCTCCTCCCCAGGGAGGCGACGGATGATGGGCTTACCGATGGCGGCGCGGACGCCCAGGCCGCCCCGCAGGGTGATGTCGTAGGCCTCCACGCGGCGGCCACTGGGCAGGGTGGCGGTGGTGCCTTGCAGGCCAATATCCCCCACCCAGTGATGGGCGCAGGCATGGGGGCAGCCATCCATATAGACCTTAAGCCCCTCCACCTGGGGGCCAAAGCGGGCATCCAGCTCGCCCAGGATCTCCTTAAGCTTTTCTTTGGTCTCCGCCACGGAGTAGTTGCAGAACTTGTGGCTGGTGCAGGCGATGGAGGTGCCATAGATCTTGTTGGCGTCTAGGCGTATGCCCGCCTCTGCCATCCTGCCCACCAGCCAGTCCAGGCGGTCCTGGGGCACCCCGCCCACGATGACGTTCTGCTGCCGGGTCAGGCGGATATCGCCCCCCAGCTCCTCCACGATGTCCGCCACCTGCTTCATCTGGGAGGCGGTCATCCAACCCATGGGCATGGGGAAGCCGACGTAAAGGAAGCCCTCCTGCTTCTGGGGGTGCACTCCCAAGTGGTCGGCCTCGCCCTCGGGCTGGGGCGCGACGAAGTCCTCCAGCCTCCGCCCCAGGCGCTCCTCCACCATGCGTCGTACACCCTCGGGGCCGTAGTCGTCCACCAGGAACTTGATACGGGCCTTGGCCCGGCTCAGGCGGTAGCGGGTGTTCTCCTGCCAGGTGTCAGTGATGGCCCGCAGCACCGGGATAACCTCATCCACGGGGACGAAGACCCCCAGGTCCCGGGACAGCCGAGGGGTGATGGACAGGCCGCCGCCCACGCGCACGGCGAAGCCCGGCCGTCCGTCCTTCACCACCCCCAGCAGGGCTACGTCGTGAATCTCTGGGGCGTTGCACTGGAAGCGGCAAGCGGAGATGGTGTACTTGTGCTTGCGTGGCAGGTTAGAGTACTGGCGGTTCCCAAAGAAGAACCGGGCGACTTCTTGGATAACCGGCTGGACGTCGAATAGCTCGTCCTGGCTTATGCCCGCCACCGGGCACCCGGTGATGTTGCGCACCGTGTCCCCTTCGCCGCCCACGGTGGTCAGCCCGCCTTTCTTTATGGCCTCCAGGACTTCGGGGAGCTGGTCCAGGCGCACCCAGTGGAGCTGGAGCCCCTGACGGGTGGTGAGCTCTCCGTAACCCTTGCCGTAGCGTTCGGAGATCTCTCCCACAGCTCTCAGTTGCCACGGCTTCAGGTAGCCTCCGGGAACCTTGATGCGCACCATGAAGGTGCCCACCTTGGGCTTGTCATGGGTGAGGCCCCACCAGTTCAAGCGGACGATGTCCTCCTCCGGAATGGCCTCGTAGCCCTTGGCGATGAGGTCCGGGAGCTCGTTGACGATGTCCAGGGGGAACTTCTCCCGCTTCATCTGCTCGATGCTGTTGCGCTTGTACACCTCCTCCCACGAGGGGATAGGTAACTCCTGGGTCTGTGCCTTGGCCTGTACGGGTGTTGGCTGGCTCACTTTTACCTCCTGGGCTGGTTAGGGCTAGGGCCGTCGCCGCTGGCTGGGTCCTTCAGGTCTGACCTTGCTTGTTAGCCTTGGCCAGGTCTCCGGTACGGATGGTCCTCTGGCCACAAAAAGGAAGGGGCCCTCTCACCGCTTATGTTGCCTGTGAGAGGGCCCCTTCTGTTCCTGAGGTACAAGTTACTCTACCCGGATCCCCCTCCGGCTATGTCACTCATACAACAGCAGCAGCAAAGGACGTTCATCATGGCTGCCGAAATCTTACCACCCTTCCTCGGTTCTGTCAATGCCTTGTACTGGTTCAGTACATATGAGACAGTCGGGCTATTTTAGGGACCAGTTCTGGGTGGTGCTTAGTAAGATACTGGGCTGGGGTGTTGTAGTCCAGG
>DAOUBE010000263.1:0-6613 GCA_034432835.1 Dehalococcoidia bacterium
CCTGGACTACAACACCCCAGCCCAGTATCTTACTAAGCACCACCCAGAACTGGTCCCTAAAATAGCCCGACTGTCTCATATGTACTGAACCAGTACAACCAGTTGACCGGGCCCTGCTCCCTGTCTATAATAGCCCCGATTCCATCCTTGGGAGGGCCCCGTGGCCGAGGCCAGACTGACCCCTACGGCGATCATCAACGAGTTCCGCAAGAACCGCATCACCCACCTTGTCTGGCTCCCCGACAGCGAGACTAACTTCCTCTACGACCAGCTCTCCCGGGAGCCCTCCATCACCCTAGTTCCCGTCTGCCGAGAGGGCGAGGCTCTGCCCATCGCCGCCGGCCTGTGGATCGGGGGGAAGAGGCCCGCCATCCTCATCCAAAACACCGGCCTGTTCGAGTCGGGTGATGCCGTCCGGGGCATGGGCATAGGCATCGGGTTGCCCGTGGTCATGTTCATCGGCTACCGGGGCTGGACCCGCCATGGCCCCACCCCAGACTCGGCAGCCCGGTTCACCGAGCCCTGCCTCCACATGTGGGGCATCAACTACTATTTGGTGGAGTCCGACGCCGACGTGGGGCGCATCTCCATCGCCTTCGAAGAGGCTCTGAGGGAGTCGCGCCCCGTGGCTGTCCTCATGGGTGCCGAGTACGCTCCGGGGTAAAGATATGATCGACACCAAAGACGTGGTCGAAGCCATTGCCCCCCATCGCGGCGATGCGGTGGTCATCCACACCATGATGGCCATCCGCTACTGGAACCAGGTCTCCCAGCGCCCCGATCTGGACATCCCCATTTCCAACGGCATGAGCAAGGCCGTCTCCCTTGGCCTGGGCATCGCCTTGGCCCAGCCCCAGCGCAAGGTCATCGTTCTTGACGGCGACGGTAGTCTCCTCATGAACCTAGGGGCCCTGGTGACGGTGGCCCAGATGGCGCCCCGCAACCTGTACCACTTTGTATTTGAGAACGGCATATATGGCATAACCGGTGGTCAGCCCATCCCAGGCAAGGATATGGTGAGCTTCGAGGGCATGGCTCGGGCGGCCGGTTATCCCGCCGCCTTCACCTTTGACGACCTGGAGGAGTTCAAGACCCGGGTGGGAGAGGTCCTCTCCGGTACGGCCCCAGCGCTGGTGTGCGTCAAGACCACCCCAGAGGTGGAGAACCGGCCCATCAACCAGCGGCCAACCACTGGACGCGGCATGCCCGCAGCCATGCGGGACGTCCGCCGGGTTCTTACGGGCCAGCCGTGGGTGCCGGGACAGCCCCTTCGGTAGCAGGGAGAAGGCCTTTTTAGAAGCTGGGCCCTGGGCTTTCCCAAGAGCTTCAGAGGTACTTACAAGGTCCTTCTCTTCGCCAGCAATCAACCAAGGAGGGAATTGTGGCTAGCGATCTTCGCTGGCACTTTGAGGCAGACTACCTGACCTTCTGCAACTGCGACTGGGGCTGCCCTTGTAACTTCAATGCCAGGCCCACGCAGGGCAACTGCAACGGAGTTGGTGTCTGGCAGATCACCAGAGGGGCCTTCGGCTCCACCAGCCTAGACGGCGCCCGGTTCGCCCTGGCCTACTTCTTCCCTGGACTCATAGAGCAAGGGAACGGGGTAGCCAGGGCCTACGTTGACGCCTCCACTACCCCAGAGCAGCAGAGGGCCCTGGATGCCATCGCCACAGGAAAAGCAGGGGGCGGTATCTTCGACCTCTTCGCTGGGCTGGTTACCCGCTGGCACCCCACCAGGGTAGTCCCTATTCACCTCGATATTAAGGACGGCCAGGGTGCTTTCCGCATAGAAGGGGTCATGGGGGCCACCTCCGAGCTGTTGAAGTACCCGGACGGCACCGTCATCCGGCCCACCCTCACCCTGCCCCACGGTATCGAGTACAAGACCGGCTTGGCGACCAACGCCCCCAAGTGGTGGATACAAGACGAGGACTTGCTGGGCGTGTACTACAACAGGTACTGCGCCGTGGCCAGGGTGAAGTTCACCCAGGAGGGCTGCGTGGGCTAGCCCAGACTAGGCTACCCACCCCACATAGAGCTGACTCTGGGCCAAGTCCACCACCTGATAGGGCAGCCCCGATTCCTTGGCGGCCTGCTCCCCCGCCTTGGTGACCAGCAGAGTGCCTCCGCTGGCGATGGAGCGCCCGTTGAGCATGATGAGCCTGCCTGCCACTATGCCCATTACCGCCTTGCCTCGCTGAGGGTCTATAACCGTGATGTCGGCGTCGGCGCCGGGCGAAAGGTGGCCCTTGTCTAACAGTCCCAGCATCCGCGAGGGGTTCCACGACAGCTTGGCTACCATCTCCAGTGGGCTCAGAGCCCCAAAGCGCACCAGGGCCATAGTCCGCTCGATGGCGATGTTCCTGGGGAACATGCCGCCGTCGGTGGAGACGGCGTCCACGATGAACCGGCCCTCCTCGTCCTTAGCCACGGTGAGAAGGAAGGCGGAGAGGGCCAGGTTCACAGGGAAGCTCAGGCTGGCGTTGGTCTTCTGACTCTCCCACAGCTTCAACGCCTCCTCTCCCTTCACCAGCACGATGCGCCCCCCCTTCTGGGTTATGGCCGAGGCGTACCCGTCCAGGATGGCCCGCCGCACCCCCTGGGCGGTGGTGGGGTAACCCCCCATTTTCAGACAGTTGCGGGCCACGTCGTGCATGACGTTGCCATTGGCGTCGCACCGGCCATTGGTGGCGTTGGGCGTCCCCAGGTGGACCTCCGATACAACCTGGCCTCGCATCCGCTTCAGAATGTCCAGGGACTCCTGGCACTCCTCCACAGGCGTCCGCACCAGTCCCCGGCAGTAGGCGTTGATGTGGGCCACGTGCAGCCTCCCCTTGCCCACCAGCTCCGGCACCTCCCGCATGCCGTGGAGGGTAGAGCCGCTGGCCTTGGTGCCGCAGTGCAGGGCTATCCAAGCCATCTCCTCGTTACAAATACCGATGATCTCGGCGCTCTTCTCCGGGCTGAAGGGGTAGTAGCCGCCCAGGATCTTGAAACCCAGGGAGCCCGCCTTGAGGGCCTTGCCCAGGGTATCGCGGATCATGCTGGCTGGCGGCTCGTCGCTGCCGATGGTGGTGCCAGGGATGAGGATGTGCAGCCCGCCTATGTTGATCCCCGAGCCCCGCCGCTTCACCCCGTCCACTAGCTGGTCCATGGTGCCGCCCAGGTCCAGAGCAGTGGTGGTCCCGGCCTCGGCCAGTTGCTTCAGCCCGATGGCCGGGTCCATGGTGGTGCGGAAGCCCGCCACGTGCACGTGGGTGTCGATGAGGCCGGGCATCACCCACCGTCCCGACACGTCCAGCACGTCGTCGGCTTGGGTGGGGTCCAGCTCCTCCTCCACCGCCACGATGCGCCCTCCCTGGATACCCACATCCCGCACCGCCTCCAGCTTGGCCGCCGCGTCCAGTACCAGGCCCCCTTTCAGAACCAGGTCATACTTGGCCATTCTTCGCTCCTGTTCCCATAGAGTTGGGTGTCTGCGTCATTTTCAGCCCTCTGCACCAGGGCTCGCCTGGCAGGGCACGCCCTGGCAGGGTTCACCCTGCACCCACTCTGTGCCTTCCCTGGTCACATACCCTCACTGACCACCTCAGGGAAGTGTGGGTCAAGGGCGAGCCCTTGGGGATTCTCCCCTGGTACCCCCGGCAGGGGACGAAGTCCCCTGCATCCCTGGCCTCACCACCAGCCCTCGCCACCAGGGCTCCCCTGCTGTAGAAGCAAGCCCTGCCCTCGGCAGAGCGGTCCCCTGGAGGGCCCTCCAAGGCCAGTGCCCTGGATACGTTACCTACGCCTTGCCGGCCAGCCTTCGATAAACCTCCTGCCCCTGGCGGAACAGGTCTAGCACCTCCTCGCGCTGGCTGTCCCGGGTAAACCTTCCCCTGTGGCGCACCCAGTCCATACCCTCCTCCAGGCGCTGTACGAAGAAGGCTGCCGCCTGGGCAGTGCCCTGGGAGAGCCTTCCGGCCCTCAGGTAAACAGGGCTGGTGTGGGCATACACGGCCTGGTGGAAGCTGTCCCGGCTCTCGCCGCTGCACCGACCGGCCACCCAGCCATCCCACCGGACGGGCACCGCCACCGTCCACTGGCCCTGGGTGCTTCCCTGGGGGAAGGACTGCGATTCCACCACCTGCCCGTCCAGTACCACCTCCACCTTGTTGAGGGGGTAGTGCGATCTCCAGTGCAGCGTCACCTCTATGGGCCCCTCGGCCACCTCCAGCACGTCGCCGGGCGAGGCCCCGTTAGCCGTGATGTGCAAGGCAGGGCCGTTGGTGATGAAGGTACGGCCCGCCTTCAGACCCTCCAGCCAGCCCTGGTAGGTGAAAGCGCCCCCCGTGTGCACGTAAACCCGATTGTTGGAGCAGACAAACCAGTCCGAGCCAGTGCTGGCCGGCAGCCGAATGCCGCAGGTCAGCAGCCGGTACCAGACCTCGTACTCCGGGTCCTGCCATTGGGGGTCAAACAGGTTGAAAGCGTCCAGCTTGCCCAGGGCCGCCGCCACGGACACCTCCATGCCGTTGCCGCTGTGGCACCATATGACCACCCCTCCCTGACTTCGGGCATCGTCGCAGGCGTAGCACAAGGGAGGGTAATCGGGAGTAAAGCGGTCCACAAGAACGCCCCGACTCAACGGCTCCACCACGTTGCGGATGTTCAGCAGCATTACGTGGCCATAGCCTATCTCCCACGGCTCCTTGTTGTGGCGGGTCTCCTCGCCGTTGATGACCACGTGGTGGGCCGTGGAGAAGTCGGTGAGCATCCCCACCGGGTACTTGTTAGTGGCGTAGTCCAGGTCCCACCGTTGGAGGATGCTGATGGCCGTGACGGCGAACTGGTTGACGTGGGGCTCCAGCCTCAGGCGCTGATCGGGGCGCTGCTCCTTCTCGTCATAATGGATGTGGGTGTTGCCGGGGTGCCAGCCCTGGGAGGGGAGGTCCGTCCAGCGCTCCAGGGGGAGCACAAGATCGATGCTGCCAGACTTGCCTGCGTGCACAACCAGCCGCAGCGGGACGTATTCCGTACCCCGCTCCACCAGCACGTCCACCTGGCCCACGGGCACCTCCAGGGTGAACTCGCCCTCACAGTAAAAGAAGGGAAGGCCCGGGCCTACCTTGAGGACGCTGTCTCTGGGCGAGCGGAAGTTGCCGCCGCTGTCCAGCACGTGCACCTTGGCGGCACAGGGCCTTCCTGTAGCCGGGTCTATGACTGTGCCATGAAGCAGCGCCATGCACACCTCCCTGTAGCTTTGACGCTCGCCGAGGGCCCTTCCCACCCTGTCCACCTGCGGTGGATAGGTGTAGCTAAGGGCCAGCACGTCCCCTAAGGTGCTTCATCGCCGAGAGGTAGCGAAGGCCAAGAAGCCAGACCACCTCCTGGGCATGACCGCCGCGCTGCCTTCGGGGCAATCCTTGACTTCTCCTCAGCGGTCCCCTCGGTTGAACTAGGGAGCGAACTGCTGGTCCCGCCAGGAGTAGATGGGCTCCCAGCCGAAGAACTTCTTGGCCTTGGATATGTCTATAGTGGTCTCGAAGCCTTCAAACTCCCTCCTCAGGGGCACCGTGGGAAACACCCTGGCTATGGCCTCCGCCGTGGGGATGCCGATCATGGTGTCCTTGGCGTTGAGGAAAAAGCGCTCATGCCCCTGCCACCGGGCCTCTATGGCCATGCGGCAGGCCCTCGCCGCATCCTTGATGTGCAGGTAGGTCCAGAAGCCGTTGGCCCGCACGTAAGGGTCCATGATGGGGTTGGCGTGGAGCTCCCTCATACGGATATCGTCCCACATGCCGTTGAAGCGCATGCTGGCTATCTGCTGGGTGGGCTTGCGGCGGGCGAAGGCATCGGCGGTCTGCTCCCCCACCCACTTGCTGACGCTGTACGCCTCCTCAGCGCGGGTGGGGTGCTCCTCGTCGATGGGGAAGTAGGCCACGGGCTTGACCTGGCCCCCCCAGCGGGCCGCCGTGCCCATGGCCCCGATGGCGTTGTAGGAGGACCCCAGGATGACCTTGCTCACTCCTAGCTGCTCGGCGGCGTGCATGACGTTCCACATGGAGGTGACGTTGGTGGCGAAGACGTACTCCTCAATGAAGCCCACGTTGGTGGGGGCCGCCGCCAGGTGTACCACGGCCTCGCACCCTTCCATGGCCGACACCACGTGGCCGTAGTTGGTCACGTCCATCTCCACGAAGGAGACACTGTCTCCCCAGCCCTGGCGCAACTTGGCCGCCTCGGCCCGGCCGGCGCCCCCGGTGCCGCTGTGGCTCAGGTCGCCCGGCCGCACCTTGTCTCCGTTCACCACCGTGTACCCGTGGCGCGCCAGCTCATCTATGACATAGTGCCCCACGATGCCGCTGCCACCGGTAACCAGGACTCGCATGCTGAACCCCCTGGTAGAGACGTAGTCTGTCTGAAGCGATGGGTATTATGTGCCCAGCCCAGCGTCAAGTCAATGCAAGAACGCATGGGCAGTGAGGGCTCAAGTGGTACGTGACCTCGACAATCAGGACGAGGCATGGGGCATAATGCCGGAGCCTGACACCGAGAGCCAGGCGCCCAGGGGATGCTAGCGACCCTGGGCCACCTCCCCTCCCTCATAATGACATGGATCAACCCCTCTTTG
>DAOUBE010000264.1:0-1895 GCA_034432835.1 Dehalococcoidia bacterium
CCTTGTCTATAGCCATCCTCATGGCCTTGGGGGCCTGGATGATGCCCAGGCCCTTGTCGCAGTCGATGGTGGCGGTGGCAGGGGTCTCCCGCAGCACTTTCCACTGGGGGCGAGGATTGAGAAGGCCATCGTTGTAGCCTTTCACATAGACTCGGAGCATGTTGGAGACGCCGTGGGTCTCCACACCCCGCAGGTCCGTAACCACAAGGACATCGGCAGCCAGGGCTGCGTCCTCACGGGGTACTCCCATCTTCTGGAAGATGGCCGTGACGGTGGCGCGCAAGGACGATTCGGGTACCCGCACCTGGTCCTTCAGGGGCACCTTGAACCGTTCGAGCATGGGCATCGCTTGCACCTCTCCTTGTGGGTGGGCCCTTCCCACCCGATTTTGGGCTGCCAGAATTTTACCACCTGGGACGCGGGGCGCAACTACCGCTCCAGCCACACCTTGGCCCAGTAGAA
The DNA here is from genome assembly GCA_034432835.1 of Dehalococcoidia bacterium. Lineage (GTDB taxonomy): Bacteria > Chloroflexota > Dehalococcoidia > Lucifugimonadales > DAOUBE01 > DAOUBE01. The sequence goes on from DAOUBE010000264.1 coordinate 463, forward strand.
GTACTCGGAGAGGGCAGTGTTGGGGTACAGGCCCTTGACGTGGGGCCATGCCACCCACATATTGGAGCCCGTCACGGGCACCAGCAGGTAGGCATGCTCCAGCAGGCGGCGCTGTATGTCCACCAGAAGCTCTCGGCGTGCTTGGGGGTCGGTCTCCACTGCCTGGGCCTCGATGAGGCGGTCCAGCTCCCGGTCCTGGTGGTCCACCAGGTTCCACCTTCCGCCGGTGTGCAGCACTGGGAACAAGTAGCTGTTGGGGGTGGAGGTGGGGGGAAGGGCACCCATGGAGATCTGGTAGTCTCCCTGGCGCCACACTGTCTCGGCGTACTGGGTGGGGTTGACCTGGGTGGTGTACAGGTCGAACCCGGCCTTCTTCAGGTCCTCCTCCACCCGCTGGGCCAGGGTAAGGTACTCCGGCCCGAAGTCGCCCACCGTCATGCCAAACCTCAGGGGACGGAAGACACCCATGCTGTCCAGGAGTCTCTTGGCCTCAGCAGGGTCGGCTAGGTGCCGCCTCAGCTCCTCCTCGGGGAGCAGCCACTGGGCCTGCTCTACGGGCACCCCCAGGCTCACGAAGCCCAGCCCGTGCCACACCTCCCTGACGTAGGCCCAGGGGTCCAGGGCCTTCAGCGCCGCCTTCCGGACGGTGGCGTTATCGAAGGGTGGGCGGCTGGTGTTCAGGGCCAGGACCACGCCCGTCCCGGCCTGGCGAGAGAGATAAGTGGTCCACTCCTGGGAGCGCTCCTGTACCCGGGCCGCGTAGGCCGGCGAGGCCACGAAGACGTCGGCGGTGCCGGTGGCGAAGGCGGCGAAGCGCGACTGCTCCTCCTCTATTACCCGGACCGCCATCCGGTCCAGAAGGGGCACGCCCTCTTCGAAGTAAGCTCCGTTGCGCTGCAGTAGGGAGCCTCCTCCAGGTTCTGCCTGCCACACCCAGGGGCCGCTCCCCACCACAGGGGCACCCTTCAGGCTGCCATAGCGCTCCACCACCTCCCGGGCCACCACCTTGGAGTGGCCGTCGGCCAGGGCCAGGAGCAAGTCGGCGTCGGGGTACTTCAGAGTCACCCGCAGGGTGTGGTCATCCGGTGCCGTTACCTCCTGCACAGACTGCAGCAGCTCGGCGTTGGGCCAGCCCGGGGTGCGCTGGCGGTTGTAGCTGAACACCAGGTCGCTGGCTGTGAGGGGCCGTCCCTTCACCGGCTCCAGGTCCTGCCACCGGACATCCTCTCGCAGGTGGAAAACGTAGGTCTGGGGGTCCTCCATCTCCCATCCTGTGCAGAGCTCACACTGCACCTCCAGGCTGGGCTGCTGGACCTCTGGTCCCGTGCGGAGCCGGAGCAGCCGGCTATAGGCCAGCCCCGGCCCCAGGGACGCCAGGCTCTCCGAGATGTCCTGGTGAACGTCCAGATGTGAGTAGGGTGCGCTGGCCATGA
>DAOUBE010000265.1:0-2434 GCA_034432835.1 Dehalococcoidia bacterium
GAGGAGGAGCAGGACGCCCAAGCCGACCAGGAGTAGGGCGAAGACTGGTATTCGGCTGCCGCCGTCGCCTCTGTTAGAGCTCTGGGTGGCCATCTATCCCCTCCTGGCCCTGGCCAACAGGAGCAGCACGCCCGCCAGTATGAGGAGGGCCGCCCAGAAGACACCCCAGTCAAACCACCAGAAGGCGCCCAGGTTGGCCGCCAGCACCACCAGCCCCACCACCAGCAACACCAGGCCCACCACGCGGCGCCTTCGCTGCACCTCTTCATCGGAGCCAGCGCCGGAGACCGCCGAACGCACCTGCTCCCCCACCTGCGCCACCTCCTGGCCCAGGCTGCGCACGTTTTCCGCCGGGCTCTGCCCAGGCGCGCCCTCCAAGGGGGTCAGCACCGCCAGGATAAGATACAGCAGGATGCCTGTGCCCCCAGCGAAGAGCAGGAGAAGAAATACCACCCGGACCAGCACAGGGTCCACGCCCAGGTACTCGCCCAGACCTCCACACACCCCGAAAAGGACACGGTTGGTGCGACTTCTCTGAAGCCGTTGAGCCATTGTACCCTCCTGAGGCGGGCCGGCGAAAAATGCCATAGGCCGCCCCTAAGGTCTATTCTACCCCCACCGGAGCGCCCCCAGTCAGCGGAGCCAGAGCGAAACCCGGAGGGCAGCCCAAGACGGTCCAAGAAGCAAGTTGCCACCCCTCGGCAGGCTCAGGGTGGCAACCAGCAAGCTGGCTGAGGTATCCTTGGCCAGGGCCCTAGCCCTTGAGGGCTCCCTTGCTCTCCAGGAAACGGGCCAGGGCCGCGATGCCCTCGCGCACCCGCTCCGGGGTTGGATGCCCGAAGCAGAGGCGGGCGTAGTTCCGGCCCTTGTCGTCGGGCGAGAAGGCGTTGCCCGCGATGTAGGCGATGCCTGCCTCTTGGAAGGCCGGCTCCTGAAGGGCGGCCAGGTCAACACCTTCAGGCAGGCGAAACCAGATATAAAGGCCACCTTTGGGCTTGCTCCACTGGGCCGTGGAGCCGAAGTTCTCCCCCAAGGCTGCCAGCATGGCATCCCGCTTCACCTGGAGCGCCTGGGTGATCTCGTTGATATGCTCGTCCAGGTGGCCCTTCAGGTAACCCTCTATGGCCAGGGCCACGAACTGGCTGGCGCCGCCACCCGTCTTGAAGCTCATGGCCCGGCTGACCACCTCATCGGGGGCTACCATGTAGCCCATGCGCATGCCGGGCGCGATGATCTTGGAGAAGGAGCCCACATACAGTACCCGCCCCGTGTTGTCCATGGAGTAGTAGGAGGGCGCCTGTTCGCCCTCGAAGCGCAGGTCAACGTAGCAGTCGTCCTCAAAGATGGGCACACCATACTTCTCGGTGATGGACAGGATACGCTGCCGCCGCTGTCGGGAGATGTCGGAGCCGGTGGGGTTTTGGAACACCGGGATGGTGTACAGGTACTTGGGTCTGACCCCCCGCGAGGCCAGCTCCGCCAGGGTCTTCTCCAACTCCTCGGGGATGATGCCGTCGTCGTCCACCTTCACGCCGATCACCTTAGCACCGAAGCGCTTGAGCTGGCGCAGAGTGCCCACGTACACGAACTCCTCGGTGAGCACCGTGTCTCCCGGGTCGGTGAGGGCCTGGATGATCATGCCAATGGACTCGCCGGAGCCCTGGGTAAGGACGATCTGGTCCACCGAGGCCTTGATGCCGCGGTCCCTGGCCAGCTTCTCCTGCACCAACTCCCTCAGGGCTGGGGAGCCCTGGGGGTGGGGGTAGTAGGACAGGTCCCGACCCTCTCGCTCCAGCCCCTTCTTCAGCCCCTCCACCAGCCCGTCCAAGGGCAGGGTGGCAGGATCAGGGTAGGCCACGCCGAAGTCGTACTTAGGCCTCCTGGGCGCCGCCCGGGCAGTCTCCGTGGAGTTCTTGGAGAAAAGGCCCTTGTAGCTGAACTTACCTGGCACGGACGTCTCCTCCCTTCAGGTGACATTCAGGTCACGGGTCGCAGTAAGTTTACTACCAGGGTTAGCGTTTTACAAATCGTCCCACCAGGGACGCGAAGGCGCTACATAGTCAGACTATGGCGACGATGCGTACCAGGGTTCAGCGCGGACCGGGGGACAAATCGGCGTACACCATGGGGCCTGGCAGACCTGAGCCAAGGTCAAGGGCTGCCGTAACGCCTGCAGAGGCGCTGGCCGCGGCCAGGCTCCCTCCCCGGGCAAACTCAGGCCGAAGGTAGTCTCCGCCGCACCTCCTCCAGGGTGAGCCCCTGCACCAGCACCACCTTGTCCCTAGAGGCGTGCCCCCGCAGTATTCCTATCCGCGACCTGGGTACGTCCAGCGCTTGGGCCAGCAGCGCCACCAGGGCGTCGTTGGCCTTGCCCCGCTCCGGTGGCGCGGCCACCCGGATCCTCAGCACATCCCCCCGGAACCCCACCACCTGG
>DAOUBE010000266.1:0-1927 GCA_034432835.1 Dehalococcoidia bacterium
GGACGCCGCCGTTTATACCTACTTGGGGGAATATCATCGCCACGGGCCAGGGGTATGTGCAGGTAGCCTTCTGGATATCCTTCTTCCCGGGGCTGTTTCTGACGCTGACGGTGCTGGCGGTGGTGCTCATAGGGGATGCGCTGAGGGACTATCTGGACCCCCGCCTGAGGGGGCAGCTCTATTAGATGGTCTGGACTACAACCTGGGGTTGCCCCCTGGTTGCCGCTGGGGGCCCTTGCCCCTCTGGACTCCCCCTACTGTCAGTTATGCGTACTTGCAGGGACACTACCATGCAGCCGCACCTTCGGCACCCATGGAGGATTGTGTTTGGTCCCACCCACCGGGGCACGCCCTGGACTCAGGCCTAACCGTCGTGCTCCACCATCCTACCAGGAGCACGATAGCCAAACTATGGGTGCAGGGTGCACCCTGGGCCTGCCTTTGGACACCTGGGGTGGATAGGGTTGGCCTGGCACGTTTGTGAGTGGGGGAGAAAATGGGTTGGGTTCAGTTTCTTGGTGGCAGGGGTTATAATCCCTAGGGCGAAGGGGTAGGGTGCCCCGGATGTGTGGTCCGGGGCCCTTTTGTGCTAGAAAGAGACGGACCGAGGCCCAGAATGGCCATCAGGGCGTTGCGGCTGAACCCGGCGCGGGTGTTTTACGGCTGGTGGATCGTCGCCATTGGGACGGTGGTAGGTGCCATGGCGGGAGGCACCTTCAACCAGGCGGCCACGGTCTATTTTCTCCACCTCAAGCGGGACCTGGGGCTATCCAGCGCATACACCTCTCTGGCGTTCTCGTTGCATCGGGCGGAGGGGGCTGTGGAGGGGCCCATAGTTGGTTACCTGATAGACCGCTTCGGCCCCCGGGTGATGATGCTCGTCGGCTCCTTCATGGCGGGGTTAGGTTTCATCCTGTTCGGGCTGTACGCCCGGGACCTGGCCAGCTTCCTTTTAATATTCGTCCTGGTGCTGTCCCTGGGGTTCAACATGGGTTTTGGCCAGGGGATCATGGCCTCCATCAACTCTTGGTTTGTGAGGAAACGGGGCATAGCGCTGTCCATAGCCCTGGCGGGCTTCCCCATTGGGGGAGCCATCATTACTCCCCTCATCGCCCTCTCCATCCACACGGTGGGCTGGCGGCAGACGGCTATCTTCTCCGGCCTGGGGGTGTGGGCCATCGTGATGCCGCTGGCCTTCCTGGTGAGGCGCTCGCCCGAGGGGATGGGTCTGCTGCCCGATGGGGACCGTCCCACCAGCGCGGCGGGAGCGGACCCAGCCCCGGTGGGACAGGAGGCCAGGGCGGCTGGCCGCGCGGGCAAGGCGTCGCCGGTGGAGGCGGATTTTACCGTTCGCCAGGCCATGAGGACGGCGACTTACTGGCTGCTGGCGGTGGCCATAGGGCTGCGCCTGTCCATATCGGCCGGGGTCAGCCTGCATCTGGTGCCCATGATGGTGTGGAAGGGGATGGAGGAGGCCACGGCGGCGTACCTGGTGGGCCTGCTGGCCTTTGTGAACTTCCCCATGAGGCTGGTGATGGGGTGGATGGGCGACCGGTGGTCACGGCAGAAGGTGGCGTCCCTGGGTATGCTGCTGGGGCTTTCGGCCATGGTGCTGATGGTTATCAGCACGGGGAGCCTGTGGGAGATGGTGCTGTTCATTGTGGTGCTGGGGCTGACGGATAGCGTGAACCCGCTGTCTTGGGCGCTGGTGGGGGACTTCTTCGGGCGGAGGAGCTTCGCCACCCTGCGGGGCGGTGTGAGCATGGTGACGGGGCTGATGTCCATGGTGACACCGGTGTTTGCGGGGTTTATCTTCGACAGGACGGAGGGCTACTTTATCGCCCTGGCTGTCTTCATTGGCTTCTACGCTGGGGCTTCCCTCATTTTCTGGAACCTGAGGAGGCCGGTGGTGAGGGAGCGGGGTTAA
>DAOUBE010000267.1:0-4628 GCA_034432835.1 Dehalococcoidia bacterium
CCTCTTCAGGTGGTCCCGCAGCCGGAAGGGCTTGCCGTTGAAGCACCGGGTCATGTCGAACACGGCGTCCCCCAGCATGAAGGCCGGGTCACCCACGTCTATCTTGCACTCGCTCCTGGGAACGAACTTCCCCTTGAAATAGGCCAGGTACTCCGCCATTCGTTTTCTCCTTTCACACCGTCCATCTAGTCCAGTGTCCATGATAAGAAGGACAGGCCCGGCACAGGACTTGGACCCCTGCCCCTTGTCACATCTGCCTCAGGCGAGGGTCCAGCCGGTCCTGCAGCCAGTCACCCAGAAAGTTAAAGGCCAGCACCACCAGGAATATGGCCACCCCCGGGAACAGGGTGATCCACCAGGCGGTGGTCACGTACTCCTTCCCCTCCGCCACCATCAGGCCCCAGGCCGGGGTCGGCGGCGGAATGCCCACCCCCAGGTAGCTCAGCACCGACTCCGTCAGTATCAGGCTGCCCACCCTCAGGCTGATGAGCACAAACACGGTGTTGGACACCCCCGGTAGTATGTGGTGGAAGAGGATCCTGGGCGTGCCCGCCCCCGCGATCTTGGCCAGCTTCACGTAGTCCATGCCCTTCAGTTGGAGCGCCTGCCCCCTGACCAGGCGAGAAAAACCGTTCCAGCTAAACACCACCAGCAGCGCCACCACTACCACGGTGCTCTGCCCAAGGACTATCACCACCACCAGCGCCACCAATATGAAGGGTATGGCCAGGGTGAACTCCACAAAGCGCTGGGCTACCTCGTCCACCACGCCCCCGAACCAACCCGATACCAGGCCAAATATAGTACCCCCGATGGCCCCGCAGGACAGTACGATGGCCGCCACCATAAGGGAGATCCGGGAGCCGTAGATTATCCGGCTGAGGACATCCCTCCCCAGGGCGTCGGTACCCAGAACGTGGTCCAGGGAGCCCTTGGGGTACCAGGCGGGGGGTATGTTGCGGTCCGTCAGCACCCCACTGGTGGGGTCGTGGGGCGCCAGCAAGGGCGCGAAAACAGCGCATATTACCATTACCGCTATGATGAACAGTGACACCAACGGCCATCGGGAGAGATGGCGCACCCATCGCTGCACCCCTGGGCGCGCCCCCAGGCCGAAGGTCTCTACAGTTTGCGTACGTGCTTCAGCCAAACATCACCTTGCCCATGTCACGTGTACCGGATCCGCGGGTCAATATAGGCGTACAGGACATCCACCACCAGGTTGGTGGCCACGTAGATCATGGTGGCGAAGAGGACCACCGCCACTATCACCGGGAAGTCGTTATTGTTGACCGCGCTCACCCCCAGGCGCCCCAGGCCGGGCCAGGCGAACACGGTCTCGGTGACCACCGCCCCCGTCACCAGGGCCGCCAGCAAAAGGCTGGCGTAGGTCAGGGGCGCTATAAGGGCGTTCCTGAAGGCGTGCTTCCATATCACCATGGTTGAGGAGACCCCCTTGGCCCGGGCCAGCTTCAGGTACTCCGAGTCCAGCACCTGGAGCATGGAAGAGCGGATGAGCCGCAGCAGCCCGGCGGTGGGGTACCACCCCAGGGTTACCGAGGGCAGTATATAGTGGGAGATGCCGCCCCTCCGGCCCGTAGGGAGCCAGTCCAGCTCCACAGCAAAGATGATTATGAACACTATGCCCAGCCAAAAGCCCGGAGCCGACTGCCCTATCAGGGCAAAGAGCCTGCCCGCATAGTCTAGTATGCTGCCCCTCTTCACCGCCGAAAGCACCCCCAGGGGTATGGCGGTGATAAGGGTGAACACCAGGGAGCCTGCGGCTAGCTGAAGGGTGGCCGGTGCGTTATCAAGCACTAACTGCAAAGCGTCCCGCTGGTCCCGCAACGACTTTCCCAGGTCCCCCCGCAGGGCCCCCTTGAGCCAGGTGAAATACTGCACCACCAGGGGCCGGTCCAGCCCCATCTCCCTTCCCAGCTCGTCCCACTGCTCCTTGGTCATATATTCGTTAAGGTAAAGCAGGCGGGGGTCACCGGCAGCCCTAGACAAACCAAAGATGAAGATAGTGATGGCAAACAGCATCACTATGGAGAAGAGGACTCGGCGGGCTAAAAACTTACCCATTCTTTAACCATCAAAAGAGCCTCCAAGGCTTCCCCCATCGGGCATGCGGCGGAGGGGCGCTGCCACTCCTGACACACCCCCCGCCGCATGAAGTTGCCTTGGAAGAGGTCCTTTTACTTGAGTTCTATGGTCCAGGTGTTGGTGATGTAGGGCCCCGTCTTGAAATGGGGCGTCCAGCTCTTGACCCTGGGCCCTACCATGAAGTAGGTGTTCACCGTGGCGAAGGGTACGCTCAGGGACCACTGGTTAATGTAGTCCTGAATCTTAGCGTTGTTCTCGATACGCTTCTCCTTGCTGGGCTCTTTCTTGTTGTTGAAGTAGAGCTGCTGGACGTCGCAGGGGAGCTGGGCCCACAGTACCGACGCGGGCCCTAGCTGACCGGCCTTTAGCGCGTCCACGTTCCCAGAGGTGGCCGCGAAGTACATCACTGCGTTCATCTTGCCGTCGAAGAAGTTGGGGCGCATGGCAGCGTAGGCCGAGGAGTTTACATCTACTTGCAGGCCTATCTGCCTCCACATCTGGGCAATGGCCTGGCCAGCCTCCGGGTTCATCACGTTGTCCGGCGGGTTCCATAGCTCCACGGTGAACCCGTTGGGATACCCGGCCTCCTTCACAAGCTGCTTGGCCTGCTCCGGGTCGTAGGGAATGGTCCAGTTATCCTTCCATTGCTCGTCCGTGGGAAGGAAACCTACGTCGGTGCCGCCGGCCACGCCCAGGCCACCAAACACGCTATTCACAATGGCCTGCTTGTCAATGGCCAGGGACAGGGCGCGCCTCACCTTCTGGGCACTCTCCATGCGGGCGGGGTCCCTGGGGTCGCCTATCCACGGATGCTGGGCATCGGGGGTGAAGCCAGGGAACTCGGTACCCAGCTTACCCTCGGGCACGCAGCGCTCCTGGGCCCAGTAGTTCCCCGTGAAGTATAGGATGTGAATCCATCCAGGGCCAACGGCCTGCTGAGGACGAGAGCCCTGCACCTTGGCCTGGGTCTGCTGAATCATGTTGTTGGGGATATCAATGATGTCCACCTCTCCAGCCTCAAAGGCCGCGATCCTGGCCAGCGATTCGGGTATCTCCACCACGTTCAAGCGCTTGGTCTTGGCGGTGTTCTGCCAGTGAGGCACCACAGCCTCCAGCTCCACCTTCTCGCGGGACTTCCAGGATAGCACCTTGTAGGGGCCGGTGCCGTCGGGGGTGGTGTTGGCCTGCTCCTCCCCCAGCTTGTCCACCAACTTCTTATTGAATATCCATGGCTGGTGGTCTCCGTAGTTGGACAGGTTAAAGTCCCAGCGCGGCTCAAAGTCCTTGAAATACATCACCGCCGTCTGGTTATCCACCTTCTCCCACCGGTCCATCCAGGGGCGTATGTTGCCAACACCCCAGAAGGTGGAGCCTTCCCGGAGGGCATTGTTGTGGCTCCATACCACGTCATCCACGTCCAGGGTACCCTCGCCGCTGTGCCAGGGTATGCCCTGCCTGATCTTGAAGGTCACCTTGCTCAGGTCCGGGGCCAGCTCCCAGGAAGTGGCCGGGCTGATGCTGGGGTCCAACTGCCCCTGGGCGTTGTTGTACATAAGGAACTGCACCACACCCCAGGAGTGGTACACCTCCTCCCAACCCGCACCACCCTTGGCCGGGACGAACAAAGCCGGGGGAACGTTGGCCACGCCCAGGGTCACCGTGCCCGTGGGGCCCTGAGGCGTGGGTGTGGGGGACGGCGTCGCCGTGGCCGTAGGGCTGGGCGTTACCCTGGGGCCGCTGCTGGTCGGCGTAGGTGTGGGAGTAGGGGTAGCCGCCGGGGCACAAGCCAGGGCTAGGGCCATCACCGCCATCACCACCATTAATAGCATGTAAACCTGTCTCATAAGATCCCTCCTAAGACTTCAGGCCTTAACGCAGACCATGGCCAGGTACTAGAGAGCACTGCCCAACCCTGTATCCCCTGATTCGCCTAGTCCAAGGAAATAATGGAGGTCATTACACAGGTCAACACCTTTGCTGTCAATCGATTCCTCACTCAAATAGCTATAGCAGTATTTCCTTATCAGTCGATAAATCCCAAGCAATGGAAACGTTGATTGCGCGTAATATTGACATAGTTTGCCTGAAAGACTAACGTAGAATTACTCATCGGTCGGGAGGAGGTGCACATCCAATGAGTACGGATAGTGAGGCACCGCCTAGGTGGGGAAAGAGGGGACAGGAACACTCCCTAGTGGGGGCCATAGCCAGCAGCCGGCCCATCAAACTCCTCCTGGCGTCGCGCAACGTGCTCAGGCTGGACATGGCCATCATGGCCTGGAACGCCGAGCCAGGGTTCGTCGTTAAAGCCGCCGTCCAGACCCCCGAAGATTTCCGCAGGCTCTACCGCAGGGGGGACTTCGATGTGGCCATCGTGGGGGCCGCCCTTTGGTGGGACCTGGTGGACCAGCACTACCCCGAGCTCCAGCCATCCTCGGGCAGACGGAGAGTACCCATAGTGGTGTCGGGTGACATACCAGAGACAGAGGAGGAGCGGGCCCTGGTTACTGGCGCCGATGCCT
>DAOUBE010000268.1:0-2342 GCA_034432835.1 Dehalococcoidia bacterium
GCCCGGGCAGGAACTATGTGCTGGTGAAGATCGAGACCGACGAGGGGGTGTACGGCGTGGGTGATGCCACCCTCAACGGCCGCGAGTTGGCCGTGGCCACCGCCCTCTCCCAGCACCTGGCCCCCCTGCTCATTGGCCGGGACCCAGACCGGGTGGAGGACACCTGGCAGGACATCTTCCGAGGCACCTACTGGCGCGGCGGTCCCGTCCTAATGACCGCCCTGGCGGGCATAGACATGGCCTTGTGGGACATCAAGGGCAAGGTGGCCGGGAGGCCGGTGTACAGCCTGCTGGGGGGCCGCACCCGCGACGGCGCCCTGTGCTACACCCACGCCGCCGGTGACACCTTTGAGGAGGTGGAGGAGAACGTGCGGCGCTTCATGGAGGAGGGATTTAAGGTGGTGCGGGTGCAGGTGGCCATCCAGGGCCTGGTGGGCACCTACGGCGCCGGCGCTGGCATGGGTGCGCAGGCCCCCGTCGGCGCCCGAGGTGAAAGCCTGCCCCAGGTGGAGCGGTGGGAACCTTCGCCCTACCTGCGCACCATACCCCGCCTCTTCGAGCACCTGCGCTCTCGCTTGGGCTTTGACGTTGAGCTGTTCCACGACGTCCACGAGCGGCTGACCCCCATAGAAGCGGCCCGGCTTGGCAAGGAGCTGGAGCCCTACCGGCTGTTCTTCCTGGAGGACCCCCTCCGTCCAGAGCATAAGGAGAGCTTTCGCATCATCCGGCAGCACACGGTGACCCCCATCGCCATGGGCGAACTGTTCAACACCAAGTGGGACGCCTTGCCCCTCATCACCGAGCAGCTCATTGACTTCATACGCTGCGACCTGGCCCACGTTGGCGGCATCACCGAGGCCAGGAAGATAGCAGCCATAGCCGAGGCTTACTACGTGAAGACGGCCTGGCACGGCCCGGGCGATATCTCGCCCATCGCTCACGCCGCCAACGTCCACCTGGACCTGGCCATCCCCAACTTCGGAGTCCAGGAGATGGTGCGTTTCCCCGAGGTAGTCCAGGAGGTGATTCCCGGCGGGCCCCGGTTCAAGGACGGCTACCTGGTGGTGGAGGACACCCCTGGCCTGGGGTGCGATGTCAACGAGGAGGCGGCCAGGAGGTACCCCTACCAGAGGGCCTACCTACCCGTGGTGCGCCGCTTCGACGGCAGTGTCCATGACTGGTAGCGTAAAAATGGCCTTTCAGAGGCGCGAAGCCAGTACCATCTGCGAACAAAAACAGGGAAAATAAGGGACAGCCGCCACCCTCGGGCTGGTCACGAGTCAGAGGGTGGCGGTGGTGCGCCAGGTCCTTTATCTCAGGCCTGGCCGGCACACCTTAACTGCCTGTGGTCAAGGAGGGATTGTCGTGAAATACAGGACTCTGGGACGCACAGGGCTCCTGGTGTCGGAGGTGGGCTTCGGGGGTGGGGGCATCGGCGCCGTATGGGGAGCCACCACCCGCCGCGATTCCATTCGCGCCGTTTACCGCGCCCTGGAGCTAGGGGTGAACTTCTATGATGTGGCCCCCGGCTACGGTAGGGGGCTGGCGGAGGAGATCCTGGGAGAGGCCCTGGGAACCATGCGCTTCCAGGTTTTCATCACCACCAAGTTCGCCATGCCAAAGGAGGAGTGGGGCGACGTGGCTGGGGCCACCAGGCGCTCCCTGGAGGCCAGCCTCAGACGCCTGCGCACTGATTATGTGGACATCTTCATGGTGCACAACCGCATAGCCCAGACCCGGGACCAGTGGCCCTGGGCCGCAACGGCGGAGGACGCCCTGGAGATGGTGGGCGTGATGCGGGACCTGGTCAAAGAGGGCAAGGTGCGTTATGTAGGGTTCACCGCATGGAACGGGTACCACCCCGGCCTGCGCAAGATCATCGAAAGCGGCCAGGTGGACGTGGTCCAGGCGGAGTACCACCTGCTGAACCAGACCGCCCAGGACCCACCGCCACCCGGCTCCTTCATACACCTGCCGGAAGAGGAGCTGAAGCGGGAGAAGCCCGACGGCGAGTATGGGCCCATGGACCAGGGACAGGTGATACCGCTGTCGGTGCGGCACAACGTGGGTGTCATCGGCATACGGCCCCTCATGGCCGGCGCCCTCTCCGAAGGCGTGGACCGTCAGGTGGAGCCAGGCTCCTACCTGGACAAGTACTTCCAGGCTGGCAAGAAGCTGCGCTTCCTGGTGAGTGAGGCAGGCTACCGGACCCTGTCCAAGGCGGCCATGGTCTTCTGCCTGATGAACCAGGACATCGCGACCATTGTCCCGGGGGTCAAGAACGCAGCGGAGATAGAGGAGGCGGCCTCCTGCTCCGGCGCCCACCCCATCTCCACCGAGTA
>DAOUBE010000269.1:0-3227 GCA_034432835.1 Dehalococcoidia bacterium
TGGGTTTTCGGGGGACACCCCCGAACCCCCGGCAGGGGACGGAGTCCCCTGCACCCCTGGCGAGACCAAGCGGGCGTGTGGATAGGCTTGGGGCAGGGCACCTCCGTCCCCACAGCCCCAGGATACCCCTATATACTCCTCCCAGCCCCGACCCCCTCCTGCCAGCGGAAGGGCCCGGGCATCTGGTACCACACAACCGTCTTACCGCCCTTAACCCCCCAGACCGGCACTGTCACAGGCCATCTGTACGGGGCTGAGGGCCTAGCGCGGCCTACCCGTGGGCTCAGCCTCGGGCAGTAGCTGGATGTTCTCCAGGCCACCGAACCTGCGGTGCTCGAACCAGGGCACGCCGCGCTCGGCGGCGGCATCGGCCCGGATAAAGTTGTAGTAGCCCTCGTCCTCCAGCCAGTCCTCCATAGCTGACGTATCCGGGTACAGGTTGACCGAGTCCTTCCAGATGGCGCGGCCACACAGGAAACCGCTGGCTCCCGCCTCTGTCGCCAGGTCCACCTGCACCAGGAACTCGGATATGTCCACTCCAGCGCTCAGGATCACCCACGGCAACCCTGCTGCATCGTCTAGCTGCTCGCAGAAGTCCCGCACTTCCGCCAGAGTGTACACAGGCTCCCGCTCCTTGCCGTCAAAGGCGCCGCGACAGAACTCCTTGGTCCACTTCAGGTCGGCGGGGAACTCCAGCTTCAGAATATCCACCTTGAACTCGGGCTTACTGAACTCGGCGGCGCTGCGCACTACCAGCTCTGGCTTCATCCTGGCGAAGTCCGCCGTGTCCGTGCCCGTTGGGTCCAGGGCATAGCTCACCAGCTCCAGCAGGAAGGGCATCCCGTGGCGGTCGCACTCCTCACCCACCTGGCGCACCAGGCCCTGCTGGTGGGCCAGCACCTCCTGGGAGGCGTCAGGGTGATAGTACACTAGCAGCTTCACAGCGTCGGCGCCGGCCCGCTGGGCCTTCTCCACCGACCACCCCTGAAGCAGTGTAGTCTTGCGCTCCAGGCCCGACGGCCCCGCCTTCTCGTACCCTGTCTCCTCGTAGGCCAGCAGCAGGCCCACTCGGGGTGGTAGATACTGGATGGAGTGGGGATAGCCGTACACAGGATCGGTGAGCACCGCCGTGGCGTAGGGTGCCAGGGCCCTGGTTATGACCGCCTTGACCGTCGCCAGGGCCTCGTGGGGCACCTCGCGGGAATCCTTACCTATAGCCCTGCCTATGGCCCGCCGGAGGGAGTCCCGCTGGTCGATAGCCAACATCTTGAAGCGGCCCAGCTCATCGGTGAGAGAGCGCAGCCGCTGCCACTTCCCTGCAGAAATTTGTACCGGCATGATGTCCTCCTCCGGAGCTTGTCCAACCTGTTGTTAGCTCACCGTACAGCCAGCCCGACAGAGGGCGCAAAGGCCTTTTCGAACTCCTCTAGAGACATTTGTGCGGCCTCGGCCAGTCTTGCCCGCATCTCCTTGTCCTGCAGGTCCGCTGGCTCAAGGCGTATCATGTACTCCCGGGCCACGTGGTAGTACTCGGACTGCACGTCCACCACCCGGATGCGGGTGCGGCCCGTGGCCGGGTCTCGCAGCTCCTCGAAGGGCAGCACCCGCAGGTGCCCCGAATCCAGGCACACCATGCCGCCGTCACGCAGGCCGTTGCTGGTGGAGCCGGAGAGAAGGAACCTTACGGCCCCGTAACCCAGGGTACGGGTGTAGTCGATATCGAAGGGAATGGCCTGGGCGCAGCGCAGCTCGTAACCTATGGTTACGTCCACAATACCCAGCCGCTCGCCCCGCTGGGCGAAACGACGCTGCACCTCCCGCTTGAGGATGGTGGTCAGCGGGATCTCTCCCAGCCTGATGTGTCCGTAGGGGTCCCGCTCCACCTGCACGCCGGGGATGTCGGCCAGCTCCTGGGGGTCCAGCTTCTCCCCTATGCCTTCGGCGATGATAGCCAGCCCGTCCCTGCGGCCCATGACCCTACGCTTCAGGATGGCCCCCTCCAGAATGTCGGCCACCTCACGAAGCTTGATGCGGTCGCTGGAGAACTCCTCGGGGATGATGGTCAGCGTGGCCCCCGCGGCCTTGCCTATTCCCAGGGCCAGGTGTCCCGCCTTCCGCCCCATGACCACCACGAAGAACCAGCGGTTGGTGGTGCGGGAGTCCTCCATCAGGTTCAGGACCATCTCCGTACCCACGTGGCGGGCCGTCTCGAAGCCGAAGGTGGGCATACCCCCTGGCAGGGGCAGGTCGTTGTCGATGGTCTTGGGGATGTGGGCCACCCGGAAGGCGCCGTCGGCCGCCTTGGCCACCTCATAGGCAGCGAAGGCGGTATCGTCGCCGCCTATGGTCACCAGGTGGGCGATGCCCAGCTCCCGCAGGGCCTGGACGGCACGCTGGAGGTCCTCTTTCTTGGCAGTGGGGTTGGTGCGCGAGGTGCGGAGAATGGAGCCGCCCTGGAAGTGGATGCGCGATACGTCAGAGATGGTGAGGGGCCGCACCATATCCGTGCGCCCCTTGACCAGGTGCTCGAAGCCGTCGTAGATACCGAGGACCTCCAGGCCCGAGTTAATGGCCTCGATGGCGGTAGCGCCGATGGCGCTGTTGATACCTGGCGCCGGCCCGCCACCCACCAGTATCCCCAGTCGCCTCTTCTCGGTAACCATCGCCATCACCTCCGCCGCTCCTACATAATACAGCCTTTCACAAATAACTCTGCGCGTCAAGCCACAAAAAGTGCAAGGACAGTGGCGACCGTAACAGGGCAGTTTTCGTAGGTGGCCCGGGCAGGAAGGGCACTAGGGCCAAAGCCCCCGGCTTGGTGACCCCAGCCTCACCTAAGGGCAGGGCTCGCCCTGCCCCCACAGTTTGGCCACGGTGCTCCTGGCGGGATGGTGGAGCAGGACCCTCAGGCGCAGGTCCAGAGCTTGCCCTGGTGAGCCGTAGCCCTGAGCGAAGGGAAGTAGAGCCGAGGGCGAGCTCTGGTGGAGATGGGGTCAGGCTTCTTTGGGGGGTTCCCTGGTACCTGTACTTTTGGACCCAGGGACCAGGCCCCTTTGGCCACTATGGTGCCCTCGTTCCCCTTCCTCTACCAGTAACTCACCGGGCGGTTGATAGCTGTCTTCCCGAGCCTTTCGGAGAAGGGTTCAGAATCTGGTGGGCATGGCACACCTCCCCACCGAATTCTTCGGTTGCTGTGCTCCCTCAGAAGGACAATTCACCCTCTGGCA